>NZ_JANSJL010000049.1:13126-45769 GCF_047502745.1 Synechococcus sp. F70.1 | reverse complement strand
CGGGCCAGGGTAACCTCGTCGGCATACTCCAACTCCGATCCCATGGGCAGGCCAAAAGCTAGACGAGTCATGCGCAGGTTGGGAGCAACCGGCTTCAGGTAATCTTTAACCACATGCATGGTGACCTCCCCCTCTACACTGGGGCTGAGGGCAAAAATGAGCTCCTGGGGCTTCTCCCGCGCCACCCGTGCCACCAGTTCGCGGATGCGCAACTGCTCAGCCCCGATCCCATTCATGGGCGAGATCAAGCCCCCCAATACGTGGTAGAGACCCTTAAACTCGCGCGTTCGCTCTACGGCAATGAGATCCCTGACATCGGCCACCACGCACCAGAGCAGGCGGTCCCGCTGGGGGGAGCGGCAGATCTCGCAGGGATCCTCTGCCGACCAGTTAAAGCAGATGGAGCAGTGCTTAACGGTTTGCTTGGCTTCCAGTAGGGCTTGGGCCAGGGCCTCGACCTCGTGGGCGGGCCTGTTGAGCAAGTGCAAGGCCAGCCGCTGAGCGGTTTTGGAGCCAATGCCGGGCAGGCGCTGCAGCTCCTCGATTAGGCGAGCCAAAGGGCGAGTGTACACAGGATTAGCCCAGCCCCGGCAGGCTGATATTTGCCGTCAGTTCCTCCATGCGTTTGCGCATCGTCTCAGCCGACTGGGTGTAGGCATTCACCATTGCCGTCAGCAGCAAGTCCTCCACCACATCCACTGGCTCCTGGAGGACTTGGGGATCTATGGACACCTTAAGGGGCTCCTGGTTGCCGTTGACCGTCACCTTCACCAAGCCATTGCCGGCCTCGCCAACAATTTCCATTTCTTCTAGCTCTTTTTGCAGCTTTTGGGCGCCGTCGCGCACCTCTTGAGCTTTTTTGAGGGCTTCCTGAATCTTGCCAAAGGGTCCAAAGCCTCGCGTCATGGGATCCTCGTAGTTGAGAGACTCTGCTGTTCTACTCTACTCCTTTCCTTCCGTTGGTAAAAGGTACCTGCCCTTCCAGATTGGATCGGGCTTCTTTGTTGGGCTGCCATCTTCGGCTATCGTTGCAACGAGTGCAGTGGAAAAACTTGGATCCCTGCTGTGTTGTTACTGGAGTGTTCCCCCTTAAACCTTTCCCCGGCTGAGGCGCGGGAGAAATTGCTCTATTTGCTGGCACAACTGGCCTACCGCGAGGGATCCTTTACCCTCACGTCCGGGCGGCAGAGCTCCTACTACATCAACTGCAAGCCGGTCACCCTCCACCCCCAGGGGGCCTACCTGGCTGGATCCTTGCTCCATCGGCTATTGCCCCCTGAAACAGCAGCAGTTGCCGGGATGACGCTGGGGGCAGATCCCCTGGTGACAGCAGTGAGCTTGGCTTCTCTTTATGCCCAGCCGGCTAACCTAGCAGCCCTGATTGTCCGCAAAGAGCCCAAGGCTCATGGCACCCAGGCCTGGATCGAGGGGCCAGAACTGCCAGCCGAGAGTCGAGTGTGGATCTTGGAGGATGTCGTCACTACGGGTGGCTCTGCCCTCAAGGTTGTAGAGCGGGTACGCGCGGCAGGCTATCGGGCAGAAGGAATCCTCGCCTTAGTCGATCGGCAGGAAGGGGCAGAAGCTCGCTTTTGCCAGATGGGGATTCCCTTTCGCCGCCTGTTTACTCTCGAAGAGGTGCGGGCTTGCCACCGGGCTGTCGGTCAAGGCTTGAGGAGCTAGCTTGGGCGTGCGGGGACTTTCCATCAAGCTGCAAAAGTGACAGCATAGGCGGTGGAATACTTTTGGGCAAAAAGGCACAGCCATGCGCAGGGGCAGACTCAGTGGGATCCTCTTGCACCCCACTTCGCTGCCGGGATCCTTTGGCATTGGCGACCTGGGGCCGGCCGCTTATCGGTTTGTGGATTTTCTGGTAGAAAGCGGCCAGCGCCTCTGGCAGGTGCTGCCTCTGGGGCCCACTGGCTGGGGCAACTCCCCTTACATGAGCTTTTCTGCCATTGCCGGCAACCCGCTGCTGATTAGCCCGGAGCTACTGGTCGAAGCTGGCTGGCTGGAGGCCAACGCCTGGGAGGAGCTGCCCCAGTGGCCGGCCATCCAGGCGGGGGATGCTGAGCGGGTGGACTACGGGATTGTCATCCCCTTCAAGCGGGGTCTTTTGCAGCGGGCCTGGGCCACCTTCAAGGAAAAGGCTAGCGCTGCTGACTGGGAAGCCTTTCACGCCTACTGTGCCGAGGAGGCGGATTGGCTACCGGACTACGCTCTCTTCATGGCTCTCAAAGAGGTGTATGGCGAGCAAGAGTGGACTCAGTGGCCTCCAGCCCTAGCCCAGCGGGATCCCCTTGCTCTCCAGGAGGCCCGCGACCGCTACGCCGACGCAGTCACCCGCCAGATGTTTTGGCAGTATCTGTTTGCCCAGCAGTGGAGATCCCTAAGGGAGTATGCCCACCAGCATCAAGTGCAGCTCATTGGCGATGTACCCATCTATGTTGCCGCCGACAGTGCTGACGTGTGGGCCAACCGGGAGCTGTTTCAGCTCGATGAAGAGGGGCGGCCCCTATGGGTAGCCGGCGTCCCCCCCGATTACTTCAGCCCCACTGGGCAACGCTGGGGCAACCCCCTCTACAACTGGGAGGTGCTTAAGGCTCGCGGCTACGACTGGTGGATCCGGCGCATCCAGGCCATCCTCAAGCAGGTGGACTATGTGCGCATTGACCACTTCCGCGGCTTCGAGAGCTACTGGGCTATTCCCAGCAAGGCAGAAACGGCGGTGGAAGGCGAGTGGCAAAAGGGACCGGGAGCGGATTTCTTTCAGGCGTTGGCCGACAAGCTGGGGGAAATTCCAATCATTGCCGAAGATCTGGGAGGAGAGATTACGCCAGAGGTGGTGCAACTGCGGGATCAATTCAGCCTGCCCGGCATGAAGGTCCTGCTATTTGCCTTCGGCGCCGGCCCCGACAACCCCCACCTGCCCCACAGCTACGAACGTAACTTCGTCGTCTACACGGGCACCCACGACAACAACACCATAGTGGGTTGGTTTGAGGATCCGGATCGCCCGGAGTGGGAGAAGCAGAACCTGCTGCGCTACCTGGGCTGCCAGGGATCCGCTGGCATCCACTGGGATCTCATTCGCCTGGCCCTTGCTTCCGTGGCTGATCTGGCCATTATTCCCCTCCAGGACGTAATGGGCTTGGGGGCAGAGGCGCGCATGAACTTTCCCGGCAGAGCCGAAAACAACTGGGCCTGGCGCTACCGCGAGGAGATGCTGCGCCCAGAGCTGGCCCAGCGGCTGGCCGAGATGAGCGTGACCTATGGACGCATCTCTCCCCATGATCTAGAACAACGGCGGGCGGCCCTGGCCCAGGAACGGGCGGCTGCAGCAGCCTCAAGAAGCCATTCCCAGGCAGGTTCTACTCAAGCGCTTGCGCCTTAGCCAGGAACTCAGCCACTGTCAGGGATCCCAGGTCTTTTCCGTGGCGCTGCCGCACGCTTACCGTGCCGGTTGCCTGTTCTTGTTCTCCCACGATAAGCATGAAGGGGATTTTGGCCTTCTCGGCATTGCGGATCTTTTTGGGCAGGCGCTCGCTGTCGGCATCGATGTGGACGCGGATCCCGTGCTCCCGCAGCTGATCCCGCACCTGGATGGCATAGCCCAGGTATTGGTCGGAAACGGGCAAAATGCGCACCTGTTCCGGCGCAAGCCAAAAGGGAAAATCCCCCGCATACTCTTCAATGAGGATCCCGATGAGCCGCTCCAGCGAGCCAAAGGGAGCGCGGTGGATCATTACCGGCCGCTGCCGGGATCCGTCTTCAGCTATGTAGTACAAATCAAAGCGCTGCGGGTTTTGGTAGTCTACTTGCACCGTGCCCAACTGCCACTCCCGATCCAGCGCGTCGCGGAAGATAAAGTCCAGCTTCGGCCCGTAGAAAGCTGCCTCCCCGATCCCTTCAAAATAGGGCATCGACAACTTCTCCACGGCACGGCGAATGGCATTTTCAGCCATGTCCCATTCTTCCGGCGATCCCAGATACTTGTCAGACTTGGGATCGCGAAAGCTGAGGCGGGCACGGAAATTCTTGAGTTTGAGCTTGTCGAAGACTACCAGAATCAGATCCACAACCTTGAGGAACTCCTCCTCCAACTGATCGGGCCGGACAAAGAGATGGGCGTCGTCCACCGTAAAGCCGCGAACGCGGGTCAGGCCCCCCAGTTCTCCCGATTGTTCGTAGCGGTAGACAGTGCCGAATTCGGCATAGCGCAGCGGCAAGTCGCGGTAGGATCGCAGCTCCGATTTGTAGATCTGGATGTGAAAAGGACAGTTCATCGGCTTCATGACAAAGCCTTGCTCTGCTGCCCGCGCTTCCTCGCTTTCTGCCATCAGGGGAAACATGTCTTCCCGATACTTTTGCCAGTGGCCGGAGATCTTGAACAAATCCACGCGGGCAATGTGGGGGGTGACCACTGGCAAGTAGCCCCGCTTGAGCTGCTCTTGCTTGAGAAAATCCTCCAGCACCCAGCGCAGAAGGGTTCCCTTGGGAGTCCAAAGGGGCAAGCCCGGTCCCACCTCGTCGGAAAAGATAAATAGCCCCAGCTCCCTGCCCAGCTTGCGGTGATCCCGCTGCTTGGCCTCTTCCAGCCGCCGCTTGTATTCCTTTAGCTCCTCCGGCGTCTCCCAGGCCGTGCCGTAGATGCGCTGTAGCTGAGGCTTGGTTGCATCTCCCCGCCAGTAGGCGCCGGCCACGCTGAGCAGGTCAAAAGCCTTGGGGTTGAGCTCGTTGGTGTTTTCCACATGGGGGCCAGCACAGAGATCCCACCACTCGTCCCCCAGGTGGTAGATGGTGATGGGCTCGCCTTCGGGGATGCTCTCAAGGATCTCCAATTTGTAAGGTTCGCCAAGAGCCTCGATGCGGCGTCTAGCTTCTTCTCGAGTCACCTCCTCGCGGATCACCGGCAAGCCTTTTTTGATAATGGCCTGCATCTCCTTTTTGATGCGCTCCAGATCTTCCGGCGTGAAGGGCTCGGGGTGGTCGAAATCGTAGTAGAAGCCGTAGTCGGTTGTCGGGCCGATGGCTACCTTCGCCTTGGGAAACAGCCTCTGCACCGCCATAGCCATCACATGGGAGGTGGTATGGCGAATGCGCTCCAGCTTGGGAGACTCCTGAGTGCGCAGCAGCTTGAGAGGACTACTGGCCTGTTGAGGCGATTCGGCTGGTCGAGACATCGGAACCCGCGGTAACAACTTCGTACTTAATCTTAGGCTGAGGCAAGGGCAGCCCCAAGGAGGACAACCAACAGCCGGGTGGCTGAGATGCCCCTAAAGCCAGCGGTTGACCAAGAAAAAGGGGCAAAAGCGCACAGTATTCTAGAAGTGTTGCCACCCCTGCATTGGCTTCATGAGCCTCTCGCCCGCCAACCTCGCTACACGCTCTGCCGCCTCTGAACTGAAGCCGCTCTCCATTGCAGACGCGGGAGCTGCCCCCGTCATCGCCGCCATCGATGTGGGCAGCAACTCTCTGCATATGGTGGTGGTGCGCATCAACCCCCACATCCCCAGCTTCACCATCATCTCCCGCGAAAAAGCCACCGTCCGCCTGGGGGAGTTTTGCAGCCAGACAGGTGCCCTTACGCCTGTTGCCATGGAACGGGCGCGGACGGCTCTGGAGCGGTTTTGCCGCATTGCCGAAAGCTTTCAGGTGCAGGATATTGTTGCGGTGGCCACCAGTGCCGTGCGCGAAGCCCCCAATGGGCCGGAGTTTTTGAAGCGGATTGAGCGGGAGCTGGGCCTGCGGGTGGAGCTCATCTCAGGGCAGGAGGAAGCCCGCCGCATCTACCTGGGCGTGCTCTCGGCCATGGAGTTCCACAACCGGCTGCACGCGGTGGTGGATATCGGTGGCGGCTCCACTGAGCTGATTTTGGGCAACGGCCAAGAGCCGGAGTTTCTGCGCAGCATCAAGGTGGGAGCGGTGCGCCTGACCCAAGCTTTCCTGCACCACGACCCGCCTACGGCTGGTGAGCTGCAGGCGCTGCGGCAGCATATTCGCGGCATGTTGGAAGCTCCCATCGAGCAGATGCGGCGCATTGTCGAGTCCTCCCCCCAGGCGGGATCCCTGGCCTTGGTGGGCACCTCCGGCACCGTGGAGTGCCTGGCCCAGTTGGATGCCCGCCGCCGCCTGGGCGATCCCCCCACTCGCCTGCACGGGTACAGGTTTAGCCTGGAAGCCCTGCGCGGCTACATCAAGGAGCTGCGCTCCCTCACCGTGGCCGAGCGGCAAAAGCTACCTGGCCTCGGGGAAAGGCGGGGAGAGATTATCCTAGCCGGGGCGGTCATTTTGGAGGCAGTGATGACCCTGCTGGGGGTGGAGCAGATCCAGTTTTGCGAGCGGGCCTTGCGGGAAGGGCTGATCGTGGATTGGATGATCAGCCAAGGGTTAATTGAAGATCGGCTGCGCTACCACAGCTCGGTGCGGCGGCGTAGCGTCCTCAAGTTGGCAGAAAAATACCAAGTCGAGATCCCCTATGCCGAGCGGGTGGCAGAATTTGCCCTCAGCCTTTTCGATCAAACCCGTGGCATCTTGCACGGCTGGGGATCCCGGGAGCGAGCTCTCCTCTGGGCGGCGGCCATGCTGCACAACTGCGGCCACTTCATCAGCCATGCCGCCCACCATAAACACTCCTACTACCTCATCCGCCACGGGGAACTCTTGGGCTTCAACGAGGAAGAGGTGGAGGTGATTGCCAACCTAGCCCGCTACCACCGTAAGTCGCCCCCCAAGAAGAAGCACGAGAACTTCCAGCGCCTCACCAACGAGCGGGATCGCCAAGTGGTACTGGAACTTAGCCCCTTGCTGCGCATAGCCTGTGCTCTTGATCGCCGCCGCCTGCAGGCCATCCAAGCGGTGCACTGCCGTTTCCAGCTTTTGGGAGAGGGCCCCCGCCGTATGGAGCTAATTTTGGATCCTAAGCATCCCAACGACGACTGCGCCCTAGAGCTGTGGAGCTTGAACGAGAAGAAAAAGGTCTTCGAGCAACAGTTCAAGCTGCAGGTAATTCCCAAACTATCCACCCAGATCCAGCCCAGCGCCGATCCCTTTGAGGTAGCCGTCTAGCCAGGGAATACATTCTGCACAAGTAGACTCAAGACTTGGCTCTACTCAGACTGTTGGCAGTGGAGACACCTGGGGGTCTGCTGATTACGGCAAAAATTTGTGGGTGTGGGTTTCACTTCCATGGCGACTGGGTGGGATCTATCTGGGCTCGGCTCCACTAAGTGCTCGTCTCTATCGGCCCAGAGTGCTTGAAAGAATCCCTGCTTTTGAGGGGGCTGACTTACTCTCACGAGGCAGCATGGGGCTGTTGAGGCCAAGCTAACGTCTAGCCAGGAGGCAGTACGGTGGCGGAAAACTTCAATCCTGTTTCAGGTGGACAAGGGCCTGGCGGATTGGATCGGGCCTTGGGTAACCTGGTGGCTATTCGACAAGCGCTGGCCAGTCCGGATCCCCAAGTGAGAATCCGAGCTCTCAAAGATGCTCTCCAACGTGGGGAAGAAGGTGCGCAGCTTCTCATTAAAGCACTGCATGAGGATAGGGAGTGGGAGGTAAAGGTTTGCTGCTTGGGAAACACTCCTGAAATCAGACAGTGCCCAGCACGTGCAGGCAGCAAAGGCGTACCGGCTTCCCCTACGTCAAGTTGGAGATATTCGAGCAAAGTATAAAGCTGGCGAGCGCGACTTCCGCTGGGCCGACCTGAGCGAGGCCGAGCTGAGCGGGGCCAGCCTGAGCAGGGCCAACCTGAGCGGAGCTAGCTTGAGAAAGGCCAACCTAAGGGGGGCCAAGCTGTGGAAGGCCAACCTGAGTGGGGTCAACCTGAGTGGGGCCAACCTGAGCGGAGCTGACTTGAGAAAGGCCAACCTGAGCAGGGCCTACCTGAGCGGGGCCCTCCTATGGAATGCTGACCTGAGCGGGGCCTTCCTATGGGATGCCGACCTGAGCGGGGCTAACCTGAGCAGGGCCGAACTGGTGGGTACTCAGCTCAGAGGGGCCAACCTAACAGGTGCCAAGCTTGACTTTGGATGGGAACGGCTCAAAGATTTGACGGGCACGATTCTTCCCGATGGGACATACCATCCTTGTAGCCCCAAGGTCTATGGGGTGTTGGTTGAAAAAGCGGCAAAGGCGTACTAGATCTCCCTGCGTCAGGAATCATGCTGTTTTTAGTTGGCCCCTCCCACACGGGCCAGCCCTAGAGAGATCGCATGGTCAAGGAGCAATGGTAATGGGCGAGGGGCTGGTTTGGATGGCCCTTTGCCCACCCCGCTCCAAGATTACCTCGATGATGCCGTTGTCAACTGGCTGCATGTTGGATGGCAGTTGCTGCTGAGTTTCATAGAGGCCCGGTGCCACCTCCCGCATCTCTACCTCGGGAGTTACCCCGACAATACGAAAAGCGGCCCGCCCTCCGGGATCCCCTTGCATTGTTACTCTGAGGATCTCGCCCCTGCGCAGGTTGGTGCTGTTGGTGGTAACGCTGAAAATCCGGGGCGGCCCGGCGGCCACGGGCCCAGAAGCCGGCTGAATGGTGGGGCGGGTTCCTTTGGATCCATCGATTGAGAAAGGAAAGATCTCCCGGTACTCCTGGCTGAGGCCGTCTTTGGTAAGCACAACCCGCAAGGTAGGATTGGTGGCCTGGTGGGTGGGAGCCACCACGTAGGTGCCCTCATAGTGGTGAGGCTGCACCTCCCGCATTGGCTGGTTTAGGGCCAGGTTGCCCAGGTCAAATTGGGCCACTCCCCCTGAGTCCCCCCAGATGGCGATGGTGAGGATATCTCCTTCCACTAGGTCGCGCTGGGGATGCAGGCGAATGGCCGTGATGCGAGGGCCGTGGCTGGCGGCCAGGGGAGTAGGAGGGGCAGGGGCCGGCTGGGGCAGAGGGGTCGAAGGAGGAAACAGCGGCTCGACTCTCGGGGGAGCAACCTTGCCCAAGGCCAACTGAGGGAGCCGCCGCTGAACACGGGTCTCCAGCCCGTTGAGGCTAAGTTGAATGCGGATGTCGGGGCTAAGGGCGCTGTCTTGGGGGCCAAGGGTGTAAACGGCGCGGTAGTAGCCGGGCTGCACCTCCTCCATGGGCAAGCCCCGCACCAGGTCGCCGATATCCACGCTGGCCTTGCCGTTGGGGGTGCCCTGGGCCTCGACCGTCAGGGTTTGCCCTGGCAGCACCACTCCCGCTTCAGGAATGACTCGTGTTTGCAAGATTTCAGGCTGAACGCTTTTGGCCACTGGCGCCGGGGAAGGACGCAGTTGGGCTACTGGAGGCGGCAGAGGCGGCAGCTTTCCGCGATGTACCAGCGCCTGGTGCAGCAGCACTGCTCCTTCACCACGGCTGAGGATCCGGTTGGGCCGCAGCTTGGCGGGATCCGGCACATTCACCAATAGGCCCGCTTCCCCTGCCATAGCCACAAGAGCTCGCCCCACCTCTGGCACCTCAGCAGCGTCGGTGTACAGAGCCATCCAGCGCTCGATGTCAGCCTGGCTGGGAGCAGGCAATCGCAAGGCCCGCACCAGGATGGCCAGAGCTTCTAGGCGGGTGAGATCCCCTTGGGGGCGGAACTCGTTGCCTTCGTAAAGACGCATGGCCCCTGCCTGTAGCACCGCCTGCGCCGTCCAATAGTCAGGGGTATTGGGCTCAAGGTCGCGAATCTCTTGCACCTGCTTGGGGTTGGGCACGTAGCCGAAAAATTCGGTTAACCACCGGGCCAATTCCAGGCGGGTGAGAGGGGCTGACAGTGGCTCCCGGGTCAGCACCAGGTCTGTTTGGCGCTCCAGCGCTGCCACGTAGGCTTCAGTCCAGGCCAGCGAGGCTTGCTGTTGCACACCTTGGGACCAGGTGGGTAGGCTAGCACTCGACCAGGCGAGCACCCAACCTAGGCCTAGCGCCAGGGGCCACGAGCACCGCATGGCTGCCGCTCCCGTTTAATTTGGATTCCCTCAGGGAAAGCTTAGCCCAAACTTCCACCCTCTCTCCCCGCCTTCGCTAGCAGTTGCGGGTGCGCTCTTTGGCGGTGGCTCCCCAAGAATTTACGCTCGTTTTCGCCTAGAATGACAAAGCCATCCGCCATGCAGGGGCAGAGGGCGGACAGACTTGGGGCTTGCTGCCTTGGCCAACAGGACTAAGAAGCGTCCGCAGGAGGGATCCATGCCGCACACCATTGTTACTGACGTTTGCGAAGGCGTTGCCGACTGCGTGGAGGCTTGCCCGGTTGCCTGTATTCACCCTGGGAACGGCAAAAATGCCAAAGGCACCGACTACTTCTGGATCGACTTTGCTGCTTGCATTGACTGTGGCATCTGTCTCCAGGTTTGCCCCGTAGAGGGCGCTATCCTCCCCGAGGAAAGACCAGAGCTGCAACGAGTACCTAGCTAACCTCTAGCCCAGAGAGGCCAAGGCCAAGAGGCCACTGGTCAACCAGTTCAGGGAGAGGATCCCTCCCAGAAAGGCCATCGGGATCAGGCCTACCAGACGCCACCACTCTAGATCCAGGGCCACCGCCGCCGCCCGCACCTGCCAAACCCCAAACCACACCAGGGCCACCAAGCCCAACAGGGATCCGGCAACCCCGCCCAAAGCTTGGGCAGGCCCCAGCAGAAGCCAGGGCAGGCCGGCAAAACCCGTCAGGCAAAGCAGGGCCGCAAAGGAGGGGGCAGCCCGCCCAAAACAAAAGGCCAGGCCCTGCAACAAAGCTGCCAAGCTCACCCAGCCCAGGAATCCCGCCAGGACTGCCAGTACTAGGCTCGGCAGGTTGAACCCGAAGCGGCGAATGGCCTCGAGGAGGTTAAGCAGCGCTACCACCCCAAACGCCTGCCAGAGGACAGGCTGTTGCCGCAGCAAGCGAAAGGTACGTTCTGGCAGGAACCAGGCGCCGTAGATGTTGTCCAACAGAGAACCCAGCATGGCTAGAAGGACGTTTCAATAGGGACATTCCAAAACGGATGCACGCAGAGATTCTCCCCTTTACGGGAGCTACCTGACCCGCATGCCCCTACCGTACCCCAAAAAGCCACAGAGCAAGGGATCCGAAGAGGGACTTCTTGCTAGGCCCTTGACAGATCCCGCAGGGGAATGGGGTAAGATGGCCAGAGGATACTGAGGCGTTGGTGACTGCCGTTATGTTTTTGCGATCGATACCCTTTGGCAATTAGGACGGGTGTGGATGTGAGAGTAGTAAGCCAAACTTGGTTTGGAAACTATCAATATCATCCCCGATGTCCTATCGTGGATTTTCCAGGTCGAAAACAACGGTAAAACGGCGCAAACAGTATCCCTAAGGAGGCCCTCAAGAGAGGGCTTTCTTGCTGTTTTGGAGTCTTTACTACCTGCGGCACCAATACAAAAGCACAAGAGCGCTAAGGGGACGGGTAGAGGCCAAAAGACCTGCAAGGAGCAGCAACCAGGGGTTCCCAGCAGAGCTAGCCAATAGCAAGCCTATGAGCAAAGCCGCTCCTCCCCCTTCTGCCCCTGCTGCTAAGAGCCAGGCCCAGGCAACTTTCCCCCGTCGAGCCAGTAGGATCCCTTGCAGCCCACCGACGCCAAGACCCACCAGCAAGCCGCGTAGGGGGCTAGCCATCGCTGGGAGGATCCTCTGGATCCAGGGATCGTTCGGATCCAAGACAGGGATCACCCCCTCCACCTGAGGAGCTAGGAGATCTGCCGCCAGCCAACCCACAGCTGTAGCCAGCAGCGTAGCCGCCACCCACCGCCAAGAGACCTGCCGCCGCAGCACTGCCCACTGCAGTAGCCCCGTCATCAGGCCAAGACCAGCCCCAACCACCGCCCCTTGGAGGGATCCGAAAGGAACCAGCAGCGGAGCCAAAGCCGCCAACCCTAGGTAGCCGCCGCCAGCTGCTGCCCCATTGGCCAAAAGCCAAGCCCAGGCCAACCTTCTGCCCCGCCGAGGTGTAGCTGTAGGAAACAGGGTAGGTCTGTGGTCAGAACCCACCTGCTGCTCGACCTCGCGTAGCCCCTGTTCTGCAAAGGGATTGCCCGGTTCCAGCCGCAGCACCCCTTGGTAGTCCATCTGGGCAAGACCCCAATGGCCTTGCCGTTGGTGAGCCAGGCCGCGGTAGAGATAGTAGCGGGCGTCGTTGGGAGTTTTCTGGATCAGCTCGCTGAGGAGGCGGACGGCCTTCTTGTACTCGCCTGCCTCGATCCAATGCACGGCTTGCTGCAGCTTTTTCTCATCTGCCTCCGAGCTGGAGGGAGCCTGTGGAGTCCCTTGCCCGTCAAAGCCCGCGGGGATACGCCGGGGAGGGGTCTCCTCTTGCCGCGGAGAATAGACAGCCTGGAGCTCTTGAGCCAGCTCTTCCATAGTGGCGGGGCGAAGGGCAGGGTCTTTCTCCAAACAACGCAGCACCACCTTTTCCAGCGCCTCGGGGATAGGGTGAGGCAGGGGATGGTCTCGCAGGGGACGGGGCTGCTGAAAGTTATGGACGTGGTACCAGCCCTGCAAGGTATCGGTGTCGGGCTCGAAGGGAAGCTTGCCAGTGAGTAACTCGTACAGCACCACCCCCAGGGAGTAGATGTCGGAGCGGGCATCTAGTTTTTCTCCTCGCATTTGCTCCGGGGAGGCGTAGACCATCGTGCCCAGAAAATAGCCCGTCTGCGTCAAGCGGCGAGAGGCTTCTCCCATGAGCTTGGAAATGCCGAAGTCGAGGATTTTGACCCCCTCCTTGCCGTCAGGACCCTTTTGCACGAAGATATTGCTCGGCTTGATGTCGCGGTGGATAACGCCGCGAATGGAGTGTTTGCCTAGATCCATGTGGAAGTTGTGGGCATGGTGCAAGGCTGAGCAAATTTGCAAGGCCAAGTTCACCACCCGCTCAGGAGGCAGAGGGCCCTCTTGCGCCAGCACGGAGTCCAAACCTTGGCCCGTGTAGGGCTTGGCGTTTAGGTACTCCATCACCAGGTAGGGCTGGTTTTGGTACAGGCCGTAGGAGCGTACCTGCACAATGTTGGGGTGCTCCCCCAGCAAAGCACTTACCCTTGCCTCGTCCAGGAAACGCTGCTGCAGTTGCTGGTAGTACTCCGGCCCCATGTCCGGCGGCGGCGGGCGCAGCAACTTGACAGCTACCACCTCGTTGCCAAGCTGGGTATCCACTGCCTCGAACACCTGGCCATACCCCCCCTCACTGATGGGTCGGATCAGCCGGTAGCGGTTGCCAATCAGTTGTCCAATCAGTTGCGGGTTCATGGAGGAGGAAGGCCGGCTGTGGCAGACCTGTCAGCGATTCTAGTCGGCTTGGAGCTGAAGGCGGTCGGGGAAGAGAGGATCTGGCTGATCCTGGGCTACTTAGGCTGCCGCTAGGATTAGAGCATGGAGCTTTCCTCCTTTTGGCGCGAGGTCACCGAGTTTGCCCTCCAGCTGACAGCCCGGGTGGGCTCTCAGCTTTTAGCTGACTTTGGCCAGGCACGCTCCATGGAGAAGGCGGATGGCAGCTTAGTAACCTCTTCCGACCAGTGGGCTGATCGGGCCTTTCAGGAGGCAATTGCCGCTGCTTATCCGGATCACGGCTACCTAAGCGAGGAGTCAAACCACATCTTCCCCGAGACAGAGTGGTGCTGGGTGGTGGATCCCCTCGATGGCACCACCAATTTTGCCCACGGGATCCCCATCTGGGGCAGCTCGCTGGCGTTGCTGCACTGGGGCCTGCCTGTGTTTGGCTGTGTCCATTTGCCACCTATCCGCCAGACTTTTTACGGCTATTGGCCCCAGTTTCCCGGGGATGCCCCAGCAGGGGCCTTCCTCACCCGCCACGACCGGCATCCTGCTTGTCCTCAACCCATCCGCCCCAGCACCGCTCCACCCGGCCCCAACCAACTGTTTAATTTTTGCTCCCGCAGCGGCCATTGGATTAGCCCAGAATTTCCCTGCAAGGCGCGCATGCTAGGGGGAGCTGCCTACAACTTGCTCTTGGTGGCTAGCGGCAGCCTTTTGGGCGCGGTGGAGCGCTCGCCTAAGATCTGGGATGTGGCGGCAGTGTGGGCTATTGCGAAAGGAGCTGGCGCAGTGTGGGAGCCTCTGGGCCCGGCTGACCCGGATCCCGGCCAGCCTTTGAGGGTGGGCAAGGACTATGGCCAGCTGACCTACCCGACGCTCTTGGTGGCTCAGGCCAAGTGGGTGCCGCTGTTTCGCGCCTTTATTTCCCTGTAAGCGGCATAAACTGCTTGCACGTTATACCAGTTGAGAAAGAAAATCCGACACAGCTCTAGGGCCAGTTGGGATTGTCCCTTCTGGATTAGCCAGCGCAGCAGCGGTTCCAGTCGCTTTTCGTTCAACCAGCCCCCCAGCGACAGCAGGCCCCAAAGGATTTGGTGCAGGGGCGTTAGCTGGATCATGAAACGCACCGCCCAGGTGGGGTGTTTTTGGTAGAAAAGGATGCCCATGCGGCCCCGCTGCCGCTCCCGCTCAATGAGCGCTGGAAGTTGCTGCAGCTCAAAGGGGGGGTGCCAGTGGTAGCCAGTGGCCTGGGGGCACTTGACCAGGCGCAAGCCCAGGCGCTTGAGCCTCACCCCCAGCTCCAGGTCTTCCCAGCCATAGAGGTGAAACCGCTCGTCGAAGGGGCCGGCAGGGGTTTCGCAGACCTGCTCTAGCCAGTGGCGGGCAATAGCCACATTGCCGGTGGCAAAAAAAGCGGCCGAAAAGTCGGTGAGCTTGAAAGGCTCGGAGCGGGGATCCTGGAAGTTGCAGGTGTTGATTACCCGCCCGTAGGTGAAGACCTTGGCTTCGTGGGGCGAGTTGGGATTGCCGGTAACCCCATGCCGCCGCAGCATCTGGGCATGGGCGGCCAGGAAGTGCTCCACCACCACTAGGTCGCTATCGATGAAGACGATGATGGATCCCTGGGCGTGGCGAAACCCCAGGTTGCGAGCTGCAGCAGGGCCGCGGTGCTCTTGGCACAAGAGTTTCAGCGACGGCAAGGCCGGCAGCTGGCTCTGCAGCCATTCCACCGTCCCGTCGGTGGAGCCGTCGTCTACCACCACCACCTCGTAGCCGTCGTAGGGGCCGGGCTGCTGTTGCGCCAAGGCCCGCAGACACTGCTGCAAGATGGGAAGGCGGTTGTAGGTGGGAATGATGACGCTGATGTACACCGAGGATCCCTAGCGCTGCAGCCAATGTTAGCGTTTCGGAGGCTTTTTGACGGCCAGCCCAGCTATGGTTGTTCAAAAGAAGAGGGCGAAGCATTTCCTGCGGCTGCGGCAACTTGGGCGCCGAACCTGGAGCCTGCGCCTGCTCGGATTCCTCATGGCTGTGCTGCTACTGCTCCTCAAAGCGTGCGGGGGAAGAGGGGGTTTCTCTTCCTTAGAAGCCCTTCCTCCTCCAACTCTGCCTTCGCCAACAGTTTCCCCTGTTCCCCAGTTCACCATTGACGTTCGTTTCCCCGACAACAGCCTCACTCCCAGCCAACAAGCCATTGTCCGCAGCGCGGCCTTGAGGTGGCAGGAGATCATCGTCGAGGATCAGCCGGATCTGCCGCCTACCACCATCCGGGCCGACGAGTGCGCTGCGGGGTTTCCCAGCACCCCCCTTGATTTCCCCATCGACGATCTGCTGGTGGAGGTGCGGGCGAGAAACCTGGACAACGAGCGGATTTTAGGGGGAGCCGCTCCCTGTTTTGTGCGGGCCTCCAATGGCCTGCCTTTCTACTCCGTTGTTGTGTTCAACAGCCAAAACCTCTCGGCTTTGGAAGAGCGGGGGGATCTGCCCATCACCGCCCTGCATGAGCTGGGCCATGCCCTTGGCTTTTTGCCCAGTGTCTGGAATCCCAAGGGGCTGACAGTGGGCTTGGTGGAGCGGGATCAGCCGACGCCGCCGGGCTATGACCCCCGCTTTATCGGCCCGCGGGCAGTTGAGGCTTTCTCCACGCTAGGAGGCAATGCCCCTTCTGTGCCGCTGGAGAACCAATTTGGGGTGGGATCCCGCGATTCCCACTGGCGGGAGAGTGTCTTGGGCCGCGAGCTGATGACCAGCCGTCTCGACCGGGGCGTGCCCAATCCCTTGAGCATCCTCACGGTGGGAGCCATGGCGGATATCGGCTACAAGGTCAATCCGGCAGCAGCCGATAGCTTTGAGCTAGGGCGCAGCCGGGTCATCTTGGAACCCTTGGAGCTGCAGGAGCTGGAGCTGGCCCTACCCCTACGGCGCTTTGACGCCACTGGCAGAGAGGTGGGGGATCCCTGAGCCTAAGAATGTTTACCCATAGCCAAGGTGCTTGACCTCAACAATAATGAGTGTTGGGTTGCATAACTTTCGCAATTGGCTATGGGCATTCTCAAAAAGCTGTTCGGTGGTCTTTTTTCCTTCTTTGGCATCCTCTTCGGCGGCCTGGTGGATTTTATTACCGGGCCTTTTCGCCCGGCCTCAACCCAGCCGGCAGCTTCCTCCAAGCCTGCCCCAACGGCTGCGCCTGCTAAGCCTAAGGTGGTGGTCGAGAAGCCGTTTGTGCCCAACGAGATCCCGGCTCCGCGTCCCAACCGTCGCCCCGGCCCAGCTTTGGATCCATTCCGCGCCATGGCCCAAGAGATCCTCTCGGCGCGGGCCTAGGTTGCCCGACTTTGTGAGGAGCAGCCCGTAAGATGGAGGTGGCTCTGGATCCTAGAGACTGCTCCCTATGTCAGAGCAAGAACGGCTGAAACAGCTTGAGCTTGAACTGGAGCAGGCGACTGCGGCTGCTGCTAGGTCGCGGAGCTCGTCCCAGGACAAAGCTGCCCTTTGGGCTTGGGTTGGGACGTGGGGGCGTCCCCTGCTGCCGGTCTTGGTCATCCTGGGCTGTATCCTGCTGGTTGGGCTAGTCTTTCGGGTGTTCGTCACCCTTCTCAGGTGGGCGGTGGTGGCGGGGCTGGGCTACCTGCTCTACGCCTGGGTGGTGGCACCGCGGTTGGGCCTTTCCACCAAAGCGAAGCCGAAGCCGGAGGATCGAGATCTCGACAGCTTCTAATGCGCAGGGATCCCCGCCGAGCCTATGCCTATCTGGCGGCAGCCATCTTGGGTTGGGCCACGGCAGCCAGCGCCTTTAAGTTTGGTTTGCAACACCTTGCGCCGACGGCCTTGCTGATTCTTTCGGCGGGCAGCTCCTGCCTAATCTTGGGGATGGCTCTGGTGGTAACAGGGCGGGCGCATCTTGTTGCCCAACAGAAGGGATCCCAGCTTGCCCTGTCGGCGTTGCAGGGGCTACTTAACCCGTTTGGCTACTACGGGGTGCTCTTCCAGGCTTACGATCGCCTCTCGGCCCAGGCGGCGCTGGCTTTGAACTACACCTGGCCGCTGGTGTTGGCTCTCTTGGCGGTGCCGCTGTTGGGGGAGCGCCTGCGCGGGCGGCTACTGCTGGCCTTGGGAACAAGCCTGCTGGGGGTGGTGCTGGTGGCCACGGGGGGATCCTGGGGCACCTTGCAGGTGGAGGATCCCTGGGGAGTGGTGCTGGCAGTGGGCAGCGCCGCTATTTGGGCTCTCTACTGGCTGCTCAATGTGCGGGATGGACGGGATGCCCTCCTGAAGCTGTTCATGGGATTTCTCTTCGGCAGCGGCTACTGTCTGCTACTGTTGCCGTTTCAGGAGCTGAGGTGGACAATGGCAGGGCTGGGCTGGGCGGCCTACATCGGCTTGGCGGAGATGGGCCTGACTTTTGTGTTCTGGTTGCGGGCGCTGGAGCTAGCGAACGAGCGGGGATCCCTGGCCAATTGGGTCTATGTAACACCCTTCTTGTCGCTGGGGCTGATTGCGGTGCTGTTGCGGGAGCAGATCGCTCCCGGCTCCGTGCTGGGCCTAGTTCTCATCTTGGCCAGCAACCTCTGGGTCTCCTGGCGGGAAAGACCTCAGCCTGTTCTTTCCTGAGGCTATGGCAGTGAAGCCGGTCCCTCTGTATGTGGCGGCAACGGCCCATGGGTTTGGGCATGTTACTCGCCTGGCGGCGGTGGTAAACGCTTTGCGGCGGCGGGATCCCAATGTCCTGCCCATTTGGGTGACACCAGCCCCCCGCTGGCTCCTGGAGCGCTATGTGGAGGGGCCGTTTCTCCATCGACAGCGGGCCCTGGATGTAGGCGTGGTGCAGCCCGATGGTCTGCAGGCAGATCTGCCGGCTACGTTAGCTGCCCTCAAGACGTTCAAAGCCGGGGCTGAGGCACTGATTCAGGAAGAAGCGGAGTTCATTCGCGCCCAGGGGATACCCTTGGTGTTGGCGGACGTGCCGCCGCTGGCTGCAGCAATTGCCCAGGCCGCCGGGATCCCCTGCTGGATGGCGAGCAACTTTGGGTGGGACTTTATCTATCAAGAGTATGGCCCCCAGTTTCAGCCTTTCGTGGTCTGGATCCGCGAGCTGTACGGGCGGTGCCAGCGGCTGTTTCGCCTGCCCTTTGCCGAGCCCATGGGCGCCTTTCCCTGCCAAGAGGCAGTGGGGCTGACGGGGTCGGATCCGCGCTACTTGGCAGAGGAGGTGGCCCAGCGCCTGGGGCTAGAGCGAGAGCGACCCACGGTTTTGTTGAGCTTTGGCGGGCTGGGGCTGCAGGGCTTGCCCTACGGGCGGCTGGAGGATTTTCCCGACTGGCAGTTTCTCACCTTTGACCAGCAGGCTCCTGCCTTGCCCAACCTGCGAGTCCTAGACGGTCAAGTGTGGCGGCCAGTGGATGTGATGCCCCTCTGCCGCTGGGTGGTGTCCAAGCCGGGCTATGGCACTTTGGCAGAGGCGCTGCGCTGTGGCACGCCCATGGCCTGTGTCAACCGCCTTGGGTTTGCCGAGTCGCCCCTATTGGTGGAGGGATTGCGGCGCTACGGCTGGCATCGCATCCTCTCTGCCGAGGAGTTTTTCGAGGGATCCTGGGACTTCTTGCGGGATCCCCCTCACCCTCCCCAGGCGCCGGAGGAGCTGGATCGCGGGGGCAATGAGGCCATTGCCGGCGCTATTGCGGCCTTCCTGGGGCAGTAGCATAAGAAGCAGCTTCCTAGGAGCGGATCCCATGGCTGGCAGCACGACTGAGTCTTTGCGGCAACTCTACGAGGAACTGCCCTATCCCAACGTACCTCTCGAGGCGTCGGGCCGCAACGCCATCGACAGCCTGTACCGCCTGAGCTGGACGACGGCCCAATACGCCCGTAGCCGCACTATCCTGCCCAGCGAGGGGATCACCATCCTCAATGTCGGCTGTGGCTCTGGCTGGGAGACCTTGCTCTTGGCGGAGGCCAATCCAGGGGCGCGGCTGGTGGCCTGTGATCTGGCGCCAGAGTCAGTGCGAGCAGCCGAGCGGCGCCTGCGCTACCACGGGTTCGGGGAGGTGGAGCTCTACGCCCTAGACTTGTTGGAGGTCGAACGGCTCGGGTTGCAGTTTGACTTTATCAGCCTTAACGATGTGCTCTATTTGCTGGACGACCCGGTGGCTGGGCTAAAGGCCCTCAAGCGAGTGCTCAAGCCGGACGGGATCCTGCGGGCCAACCTACACCACGCCTACCAGCGGGAGGTGATCTTCCGCATGCAGGAGGCGTTCCAGCTGCTGGGCCTGTTTGAGCTGCCCACCCCCGAAGCCTGCCGGCGGGTGCGGGAGTTTATGGCCAGCCTGGCCTCCGACGAGCTGCGGGCTGCCCTGCACTGGGATCCCAAGATCTACAGCGACGACGGCAACATCCGGGCCAACTACCTCTTGCCCGGCGACAAGGGATTTCTGATCCCAGACCTAATGCGCATGCTCCAAGAGGCAGAGCTGGGCTTGGTTTGCCTTGTGGACTACGCCGACTGGGATCCGGCGCTGCTGTTTAAAGACAAAGCCCTGCCGGCTTGGCTAGAGGCGGAGCTGGACAAGCTCTCTCCTGCCGAGCAAAACCACCTCTACGAGCTGATCTGCCCCAACCACCGCCTCATCGACTTTTGGGCGGAGCACCCTGGCTCTTCCCTGGTCTTGCCCTGGAGTGATGAAGACTGGCTAAGAGGCAGGGTACAGCTCAACCCCATCTTGGCGGACAACGCTGAATTTCGCCACAACTTCGCCCAGGCCCACGAAAAAAAGCAGGAGTTTGCTATGAATTGGCCAGGGGCTAGCCGTGGGCGCCTAACCATTCCCGGGGCCCAGATGGCCTGGCTGGGATCCCTGTTGCAGGGGCCAACGGCGGTGGCCAGCCTCATCGAGCAAGCAGCCCAAGCCAATCAAATCGACCTGGAAGCGTCTCAGGAGCAGGTGCTCACCTACCTGGCAGGGCTGGAGTCGTTTCTGTTTGTGATGTTGGATCCCACCCCTTCCCCAGATAGGTCAGAAGAGGGAACGCTGAACTCCGCTGCAAAACGGCAACTGCTGGCAGGCTAGGCCCAGGGATCGTCGTCGAAGGGGCTCTCCTGCCAATAGCCACCTGGCTGGGTTGGAGGAGACTGCTGAGGTGGGGGCGGTGGGTAGCCAATTGGAGGGGAAGGCGGCGGTGTGGGGATGGGAGTTGGCTTTTCCATATCCTCAAGCCGCGGCAGGTTAGCGGGTTTGGGCTCGACCCCGAGGCTTTTCAGCTTGGCCTGGGCCTCTTGGATCTGGGCGTTTAGCTCTTCCAAGTAGGCGCGGTAGTGGTTGACGGCCTCCAGGTATTGCTGAGCTTTGCGCTCGTTGTCTTTGATCACCGCTTCCAGCTCTTTGTTGCGGACGGTGTAGTCGGCCTCCTGGTTGGTAAGGTTTTCAATGGCCTGGTTGAGCACAGCTCGACGGCGCTCCAGTTGGGCAACAATTTCCGAGAGCTGTCGTTCCCGTTCGCTGAGGCTGCGCTCGCGGTTTTGGGTTTGCTCCAGTTGAAAGGCAACTTGGCTGAGTTGTTCGCGCAGGTGCATCACCTGGGGCTCGATCTCGTTGCGCTCCTGCTGCAACTCAAAGACCCGCGCCTCCAAGTTCTCTTTTTCCTGCTGCAGCACTTCTCGCTCGTTCAAGAGGCGGGTATAGAGCTGGTTGAGGAAGTCCACTTCCATCACCACCTGGCTGAGCTGGGTGGCATATTCCCCCACCAAGGCCAACTCCCGGGCCAGGTTTTGGGTTTCGCTGGTGGCTTGGTCAGTGAAAAAGGGAGGAAGCTGGGTGGTTTCTCGGAGGCGTTGGGCAAATTGCCTGAAGCGGAAGGAAAAGTTGCTCGCCATGGCCGGTGCAATAGCCTCGAAGTCGGGAGAATGCCGATGGTCTGGATCCCATCCAATCTAACATCGAGCTGCAGCCTCTTCGGGGCAGAAACCTGCCCTCAAAACTCGGCTAAAGAAAAGCTGGGCTTAGGGTGTGGCTGTCTTGGCCGAGGAAGCTGGCCCTGGGGATTTGGGCTCCAGACCAGTTTCCACCCCTGCCTTATGGTTGGTTGGGATCCTGGCCAAACGGCGCAGCAGCCGCTGTAGCAAAAGGTTATGGCGAGTGCCAAAGCTGGAAAAGCGGCTTTCAATCTCTTCAGCAGGGATGGGGTCGATCTGGGCCAGCTCCAGATCGCTCAAGAAAAGAACCCGCGCTACAGCAAGAGGGATCTGCAAAAACACATTGGCTCCCCAAAAGCCAAGGGCAGCAATGACTAGACCCGCTAGCCGACTGCCATCGCCGGGAGTAAGGGGGGCAAAGAGAGGTGCCAAGTCGTAAAGACGCTCGAGAACCTCTAGCAGTAGGAACGCCGCCAACACCGTCAAGATCCTGTGTTCCGGGCTCACAAAAGCAGCCAGGATGCGGCGCTGGTCAGGGGAGAGCTCCTCCGGAGGGAAAGCGACCACCCACAGGCTGAAGACATTGAAGGGCTTGCGCCACTGCATGGCTAAAACCGGCCCAATGCCTGCCACCGCCACTGCGGCCTGCTCCACGCCCACCGGCAGGAGGGGATCCCCCGTGGCCAACCCAATGACAGTTAGCCCCATCCACAGGGGGAAAAGGAGGATCCCAGCAGCGTGGATCCAGAGGAAAGGTTCCTGCCAGTGGCTGCGCATGGGAAGTCCCCGGGACACCCAAGAGAGCTAGCGGCGGGACTTGTCCACCACTTCCAATTCTGTGAGGCGGAAGGTTACCAACTTATCCCAGTTGCCGCCTTCAAAAAGGACGGCAGCGTGGTCGTCGGTAACCCGCTGCACCTGGCCCTCAAAGAGGTAGTAGGTATCGTTGGGGTTGATGACCCGCACGGCAACGCCAGGGTAAATCGGAGGAAGCTCCTGGAGAAGGGAGGAAGGTGCAGTCATGACCGGTGTTTACGATTCCTCGCGGGCAAAAAGCCCTACCCTATTATAGGGGTATAGGGAAGGCCCTCTTTGGCCCCTCCGTCTCTAGCCAAGCCAACCCCAAGCCATGCCTGCCGACCCAGTTTCCCAAACTTGGCACGTTTTGGTGATCGACGACGAGCAGGGAAGGCGAGCCTTGGCCCTCAGTGCCGCCACCTGAGATCCCAGCAACGCCATTGTCATTCATTCGGCGGCTGTTTCTCGTCAACACGCCCTGCTCTTGCGGCTACCGCAAAAGGACGGGCAGTACACCTACCGCTTGCTGGATGGGAATATCGAGGGCAAGCGCAGCACGAACGGCCTCTCGGTCAACGGGCAGAGATGTTTGAGCTGGGATCTCAAAGACGGGGATCAAATTCTGTTGGGAGAGCAGGTGCGGCTGCAATACTACGTTTGCCGCTCTTCTGAGGCCGACTTGCAGCAGTACCTCCAGGAGGTAAGCTTCCGCAGCCTCAAGACCCCAGTCCTGGATCGGCGGGCAACCACGCTGCAACGGTTCGAGCCGTCCCCAGTCCAAGTAGCACCGCCGGCGCAGGCAGCGGCCAAGGTTGCAGAAGGGGGGCCGAGCTGGCGCAATCCTATCCGGCTGCTGGTGCAGGCCATCTGGCGGCGCCTATGGGCGGAGCGGCAACCGTTCCATTAACTCTCAGGAATACCCAGCCGTTCCGAGGCTGGAGGGACAGGCTCTAGGGTGCCCTCAGCCCCTTGGCGATCTTGCTCTGTAACCTCGGCTTGGAGTTCTAGGAGAGAGGAAGGGGCCTCTGGAGCTGCCGTGGTGGCTGCTGTTGCTTCTCCACCCCCCAGCACTCCCCGCAGCCAGAGGGGGGCAACGAAGGTGGTGGCAATCACCATGACAATGATGCTGACGTCGAGGGCGTCGGAAAGAACACCGCTGGCCGATCCCACGCCGGCAAACACCAGGCCCACCTCACCGCGGGGAATCATGCCCACGCCGACAGCGTAACGGCTGAGGCCCGGCTTGCCAAACGCCCCCAGGCCAGCGGCCAGCTTGCCGAAAATGGCAACACTAACCAAGAAGGCGGCAATGATCAACCCTTCCCGGTTGGCAGGGAGGGTGGGGTTAAGGACGGCGAGGTTGGTTTTGGCCCCAACACAGACGAAGAAGATGGGCACCAGCAGGTCGGAAACGGGCTTGATCTGTTCTCCTAGCTCTTGGCGCTTGTCCGTTTCCCCCAAAATCAAGCCAGCGGCAAAGGCGCCCAGAATCGCCTCCAGGTGGATGGCCTGCCCCACGTAGGCCAACAGGAAAGCCAACACCAGAGCCGGCAGAAGGGGGTTGCCGCGGGTCTTCAGGTGGCTGAGGAGAGCCACAAAGTAGGGGCTGAGGAGTCGCCCCAAGACAATAGAGCCGACCAGAAAGACGACAGCGCTGACAAGGATGAGGCCCACATCGGCGACATCAACCTCGCCGGTTTTGGCCAAGCTCGCCACCACGGCCAAGATGATAATGCCCAACACGTCGTCCAGCACGGCAGCGCCAAGGATCACCTGGCCTTCGGGGGAGGTGAGCTTTTGCAGCTCGGCCAAGACGCGGGCGGTGATGCCAATGCTGGTTGCCGTCAGAGCTGCCCCCGCAAAGATGGCGGGGATGACGGGCACATGAAAAAGGTAGAGCAGGCCCAGTGTTCCCGCCGCGAAGGGGACAGCAACCCCAATAACGGCTACAGCCGCCGCCTGCGGGCCAACCCGCAACAGTTCCCCTAGATCGGACTCGAGGCCAATTTCAAAGAGGAGGATAATGACCCCGATTTCCGAGAGGACCTCGATGATCTCAGCCTGGGAGGCAAACACCGGCACCAGGGATCCCTCGTCAAGGCCAGCGGTGGCCTGTAAAAGTTGCATAAGAGCCGAGGCATGGGCCAAAGCAGGCAACGTCTCAGCAGAAGGCGGCCCCTCGGGAAAAACCAGCAGCCCCAGGGCAGAACCGCCCACCAGGACACCCCCCACTAGCTCGCCCAGTACGGGAGGAAAGCCGAAGCGGACGGCTATTTCCCCGGCAATGCGGCTGACCAGGTAGATAACCACCAGTGCCAGCAGCACCGCCACCAAGATCACAGGAGCGAGGTTGTCTCCCCCTGGCGGCTCAACGGAAGCAGCGGCTTCGACAGCTAGCAACACCGGATCCAAGACCCTCCCATGGACAGCTTTCCATCTAGGCTGGCCTCCGCAGAGCAGCATCTCTAGAGTCGCTCTGCCAGGAGACTGTTCCAAAGGCTAACCTCCTGCGTAGCCTGCTGGCAATGCCTAGGGGGCACGAATAGCGCCGGCTACCTGACGATGGGCGGGGGCCATCATCCACCGCTCCCCAGCTGGATCCCAGCCCAGGGGAACAAGGCGGCGCCGTGCAAGTGGCACAATGAGGAAGTCCCCCCTTGCCGGGTTTTCCGACAGGCCCTCTCTTGAATATGCGGCAGCTCCGTCTTCTCCTGCTGGTTGCCTGTTTCCTGTTAACGGGTTGGCTGTCTCCGCCTGCCCATGCTCTTCTCAACGACGACCGCTACGACGGCAACATCTTTGCCCTCTACGGCTCCAATGGGGGCATGGTTCCGCCGCGCGTCTCCCTAAAGCAGGCGAAGGAACAAGGGATCCCGGCCCTTCTTGTCTACTACATCGACGACAGCAGCGATTGCAAACGGTACGCGGCAACTCTCTCCAGCTTGCAGGTTCGCTATGGCCGGGCAGTCTATTTCATTCCTTACTCAGTGGATTCTCTTTTGCCAGGCGATGAGCGCGGCCAGTACTATAGCGGCCGAGTTCCCCAAACCCTTCTTTTTGACTCCCAGGGCAAGCTTGTCTACCACTCCATCGGCAACCGCCCCATCACGGAAGTGGAGAACGCCATTCGGGCTCTTTTCCAGCTGGATCCCCTTCCCCCGGGGGTGATCCAAGCCAAGCCCTTCAACGAAATTCAGACCGGATTTTTCACTCCAGCCAAGACCCAGCCGTGACCGCTCCTCCCGATTCCCCGGATCCGCTTGAGGCTTTGCAAGCAAGGCTTGAGATCTTACAGGCACGGCTAGCCGACCTGCGCCAGCTGGAGCGCCTGTCGCAGCTTTCCCCCGACCAATGGGCTGAGCTCCAGACGGAAGTCAGCCAGCTAGAAGAACGGCTGCAAGCCTATCTGCTGGAAGTGTTTCTCCCTGCAACCTTTTGGCAGGTGGTGCGCTTTGGCGGCCTGGGCCTGCTCCTTGGCATTGCCCTGCAGCGCTGGGTGCTGGGCTAGCTTGCTCTTCCCTCCGCAGCTACTGCAGATCCCGCTCTTGGGAGTGCCAGCAACGGCTAAGAGGCCAGTACAGAGCCGGTGCCCACAAACTACTTAAAATGGCCGAGGTAAGGACATTGCGTTGATGGTTCCACCAGATGCTCTCTAGGGAGCGGGGGCCGGCGCTGCCAAGGCTTCCTAGCGGGGAACTTGCCATGCCTGCCGGGGCAAAGGCCGTCAGCCACATCCATTGCAACGCCATCAGCGTTTCGGCAATCACCACCATGCCAAAGACAATCAAAGCTATGGAGATAAAGTCCTCGTGCACATAGCGCTGTTTCTGCAACCTGGCTGCGAGGATCCCGACCACGGCTAACCCCAGAGCATGGGTAGGATAGGGGTTGGTGAGGGCGTCCTGCAGGAACCCCAGGGTGATCCCGGCAACAGCCCCCTGCCAAGCTTTTCGCCGCACACTCCAGCACACCACCCAAATCAAAGGCCAATCGGGGGTCAAGCCCGCCAGCTCCAAGCCCGGCCCCCGCCACCACGGAGCCACCGCTGCTAACAGCCCTGACAGGACGGTAACCAGCCAGTTGAGGTGAGGTTTAAGAGGGGGAAGCCGCAGGTTGAGCATAGGGGTAGACCAAGGCCCATTCTAGAAACCCTAGCGGCGCCGACAGTTCAACAGTGGCCTGGGGAGCAGGGCTAGCATCTAAGTTAATTGCCCGAACTGTTCCCACGACAATCCCGGCGGGGTAGAGGCTGCTCAGCCCCGAGGTGACCACCACATCGCCCACCTCTACCTGAGGATTTTTATCAAAAAAGTCCAGAATAGCTTCCTGGCTGCCAGTGCCCCGCAAGATACCCATCTGCCGGCTGCGGCTTAGCGTCACCCCCACTCGACTAGTGGGATCGCTAATGAGCAGCACGCGACTGCTGCTGGGGGTTACTGCCTCAACCCGACCAATCAGTCCTCCCGGCGCCACCACCACATCCCCTACCTTGATCCCTTGCCGGCTGCCGCGGTCAAGGGTAAGCTGCTGCCACCAGTGATCGGCACTGCGGCCCACTACAGCTGCCGGGATCTTCACCTGGGGCCCTTGCTCGGCAAGCTGCAGCAGCCGCCTTAGCTCGCGGTTTTGGTGCTGCAACTCGGCTACTAGGGCCTGTAGCTCACGGGTAGCGGCCTGACGGAGCACCTCCTCGGGATTCACGGCTGGACGGAGTGGGGCCGTGAGCCGAGTGTACGCCTCTACCAGCAGGGATCCCTTCGTTTGGCGCAGACTTAGGGCGGCCCCTAGGGCCAAAGCAGCCAGGAGCAGTCCCCCAACCTTGCGCCTCCATTGGCGTAGCCGACTCAAGCAGTACTCCTCTTAACCACTCCACTCCCACCCAAAATTGAGAGCTGCAAACCCTGCTAAGCCTTGAAGCTGGCACTCAACACCCGACCCAGGGTTTTGAAATCCTCCAAAACTTTCCCCGTGCCGAGCACCACGCAACTGAGGGGATCGGGGGCAATGTGAACCATGATCCCAGTTTCATGGCTAATCAGAGCGTCCAGGCCCTTGAGCAGGGCTCCGCCTCCTGCCAACATGATGCCACGGTCAATGATGTCAGCAGCAAGCTCCGGCGGCGTGCGCTCCAGGGTACGCTTGATGGCCTCCACAATCACTGAGAGCGGCTCGGCCATGCTCTCGCGGATCTCGGTGCTTTTGACCGTCACGGTACGAGGCAGGCCCGAGAGGAGGTGCAGCCCCCGCACTTCCATGCTCAGCTCTTCCTGAGTGGGGTAGGCAGAGCCAATTTGAATTTTGATCTCTTCGGCGGTGCGCTCCCCAATGGTAAGATTGTGGGCTTTTTTCATGTACTGGATGATGGCTTCGCTCAGCTCATCTCCTGCCACCCGCACCGATTCGCTCAGCACGATCCCTTGCAGGCTGAGGACAGCCACCTCAGTAGTGCCGCCGCCAATGTCGACAATCATGTTCCCTACGGGCTCCTGCACCGGTAGGCCAGCCCCAATTGCCGCTGCTACCGGCTCATCCACCAGGTACACTTCCCGCGACCCCGCCTGCAGGGCTGCCTCCATCACCGCCCGCCGCTCCACACCGGTCACCCCACTGGGGATGCCAATGACAATGCGCGGCGCAATCAGGTAATGACCTCCGTGTACCCGCTGGATGAAGTGCTTGAGCATCATCTCTGCCGTGTCAAAGTCGGCAATCACGCCATCCCGCAGAGGGCGCACGGCAACAATGTTGCTGGGGGTACGGCCCAGCATCTTTTTGGCCTCTTCCCCTACCGCCAGAAGTTGCTTGGTGTTTTGGTCGATGGCCACTACAGAAGGCTCTTGCAGGACAATGCCGCGCCCGGCCACGTAGACCAGCGTGTTGGCCGTGCCCAAGTCAATGCCCATGTCCCGGGAAAAGCGGCTAAATAGCCCCAGCACGGTAGGTTGCTCCAGTTTTTTGTAAAGAGGCAGCAAGTCTTGCTACCTACTATAGTTCAACCTTGGGAGAGAGTGGAAAAGCAAAAGGGGGCTAGGGTTGCCATGGAGATTGCCGCGGCTTTGTTCAGCTTGGCCACCCCCAACTTACCTCGCTTGCTGCGCTTTTACCAAGCCCTTCTGGGGATCCCGCCCCAGGTTCGGGTTCCTCCCCAGGGAGAGCCGGTGTATGGGGAGTTTCGGCTGCCGGGACTGCGACTGGGCCTCTACCACAGCCGTGAGCCAGAGTTGGCAGTCCCAGGAAGGGCAGCCAGCCTCTGCCTGCAGGTGCGGGATCTAGCTGGATACTTGGGATCCCTAGCGGCGGTGTTGGCCGAGTACCAAATCTCCCCTTCCCCTCTGCGCCAGGCCTTTCACGGCCAAGAGGTGGAGCTGTGGGATCCCGATGGCAATCGCATCGTCCTGCACCAGCCTTCGGCCCCTTTCTGGGAGGCAATGGCCCTAGGCCCGATCCCTCAAGAAGAGTCCTGGAGCTAACTGCACCTGGAACTGCCGCACTGCCAGGGGCAGGGTTTGAGGTGCAAAAAATAGCCCCCTCCTTACAGAGGAGAGGGGAGCGATGAGAAGCTGGGCAAGCGATCCCTAGACCACAGCGGTCTTCTTCACCTGAGCCGACAGAGCGCCGGAGGCGTACTTAGCCGCCATCTCATCTAAGGTAACGACCGGAATTTTGGTGCCGTGACCGGCGCAGCCAAAGGCAATGTAGCGCTCGGCGCACACCTTTTGCATTTCCTTGATGGAAGGCTTGAGGAAAGAGCGGGGATCAAAGTCTTTCGGGTTCTCGGCCAGCGCGCGGCGCACCGCAGCCGTAATCGCCAGGCGGTTGTCCGTGTCGATGTTAATTTTGCGCACCCCATTTTTGATGGCCCGCTGGATTTCTTCAATGGGCACACCGTAGGTTTCGGGGATAGAGCCGCCGTACTGGTTGATGATGTCAATGAGCTCTTTAGGCACCGAGGAGGAGCCATGCATCACCAAGTGAGTGTTGGGCAGACGGCGGTGGATCTCCGCAATGCGATCGATGTCCAGGATGTCCCCTGTAGGCCGGCGGGAGAACTTGTAAGCGCCGTGGCTGGTGCCGATGGCTACGGCCAGCGCATCCACCTGGGTTTGCTCCACAAAGTCCACCGCCTGATCCGGGTCGGTAAGCAGTTGGTCGCGGCTCAGAGCCCCTTCGGCGCCGTGGCCGTCTTCCGCCTCGCCGCGGCCCGTCTCTAGTGACCCCAGGCAGCCCAGTTCCCCTTCCACCGTCACGCCAACCGCGTGGGCCACCTTCACCACCTCAGCGGTAACGGCTACGTTGTACTCATAGCTGGCCGGGGTTTTGGCATCTTCTTTGAGGGAGCCATCCATCATGACGCTGGTGAAGCCATTGCGGATGGCAGAGTAGCAGGTGGCGGGGCTGTTGCCATGGTCTTGGTGCATGGCCACGGGGATGTGGGGATAGGTTTCCACCGCCGCCAGGATCAGGTGGCGCAAAAAGTGTTCTCCCGCATACTTGCGCGCCCCTCGAGAGGCTTGCAGGATGACTGGACTGTTGGTTTCATGGGCAGCCTGCATGATTGCTTGGATCTGCTCCATGTTGTTGACGTTGAAAGCTGGAATGCCGTAGTCATGTTCGGCGGCATGATCCAGCAGGATGCGCATGGGAACAAGAGCCATCGCTCACCTCCTGAGGTGCTGACTTGATGCGTTTGAGATTTGCTTACTGTTAATCCTAAGGTATCTTTTACGTTTTGCGGGACAAGATCCCGGGATTTGGGGATCTCGCTGAACAATCCCTGCCACTGTTGGCTGCAATGCCCACGCTTAGGCGCACCAGGCGGCCTGAGAGACCCAGATACACTGGAGGAGTATTGCTTGACATTTTGCTTGGGTTCGCTTGTGCGGAGGCGTGAGAAGGTGGACTTCAATCCATGGCCGGTCTTGGGTGCCAAGCAAGGCAGGAAACTCGCCGGTCGAGATCCAAATTGCAGAAAACGGCGTTTGGCTTTGGGGGTAGGCTGGGCCCTCACCTGCTGGTCAGTGGGCCTTTCGGCAGTAGCTTGGGGGATCCCTGGGCAAGCGCCAAGTCAGGTGGCTAGCTGGGTAAAAGACAACCCGGTGCTGCGGCCCCGTCCAGGCGAGACGTTAAACATCCATCGGGTGGAGCCGGATGGATCCCGGTTTACTTTCTTGGCCTCAGTCGCCCCGCCAGGCCGGATCATCAACCCCCTGGATCGGGAGACGATCCGCTCGGAACGGATGACCTTTTTTCGCCCGCAAGGGCTGACGGCAGAGGATCTCTTTCGAGCTATTCGCGAGGTCTATGGCCCTGAGATCGCCGCCGATTTGGATCAGGCAGTGGAGGTCATCCGCTACCCGGCCCCTGCGGCCCTGGCTGGCAATCCCGGCTATAGCCTTGCCTTGGCCACGCAAGGCGTGGTGCTGCGGGGAAAGCAATTGGTGTATTGGCTAGAGCTGACACAAAACCCCGATGGCCGCGTGCAGCAAGGGCAAGTGTGGGTGTTCCAAGAAGAATGGCTGCCTAAGGTAGAAGAGGAGCTGAGGCAGCGCTTCCCCTTGCAAGTCAAGGCCCGCTGAAGGGAGCGGCGGTGGTCTGGCTGGTTGGCCTTACGTTGTTTGCCAGCGCTTTCTGCCTCTTCTGGGGGCAGTTGTTGGTGGGCAAGTTGCTGCTGCCGCTGTGGGGAGGATCCCCCCTGGTGTGGAATACCTGCCTGGCCTTTTTCCAGCTTGTCCTGCTATTGGGCTACCTGTGGGCGGATTGGCTGGGGCGGGGCCGCCATCCCGAGCTGGGCGTACTGATCCACGGGATCCTCATGCTGGCGGGGCTTAAGTTTTTGCCTTTTGAGTTCAGGAGCCACCCGCAGCCGGAGGAGGCCTTTCCTCCCCTAGCCCTCTTGGCCAACTTGGCAGTCGGAGCAGGGGTGCCGCTATTGCTCCTCTCGGGAACGTCGCCACTGCTGCAACGGGGGCTGGGCAAGAGTAAGAGGGATCCCTACGGACTCTATGGAGCCAGCAATGCCGGCAGCTTGGCGGGACTGCTGGGCTATCCGCTGCTCTTGGAGCCGCGGCTGTCTTTGGCTGAGCAAACCCATCTCTGGAGGGGAGCCTATGCGTTGGTGGCCGGATTGGTGCTCCTAGGCGGGGTGGGGCTGCTGCTAAAAAGACAGGGGACAGATCCCTCTGTCCTAGGGGAGCCGGTTGCAATCGGCAGGGCGGAGCCTAGCTTCTGGGGGAAGGGCTGGCGCTGGGCTGGCTGGGCCTTCTTACCGGCGGGTTTGGTGGTGGCAGTCACCACCCTCCTGACCACCGATGTGGCGGCGGTGCCCTTGCTGTGGGCCATCCCCCTGAGCATTTACCTAGTGACCTTTATGCTGGCCTTCGGCGGCATCCATCCCAACGAGTTGGCTTTGGGGACGACAGCTTTGCTGGCCTGCGGGGCGATAGGGGCGCAGGTCATGGGCTGGGTGAGGCCTTGGTTTGCGGTGTTGCCTCTACATCTAGGGGCTTTTGGCTTGGTGAGCTGGGCCTGCCACAGCCAGTTGGTTCGCTGTCGGCCGCCAGCCCAGCAGTTGACCCGGTTTTACCTGTGGCTGGCTTTGGGAGGGAGCTTGGGGGGCCTGTTTGCTGCTTTGCTAGCACCCCAGGTGTTTGAGGCGGTGCTGGAGTATCCACTCCTCCTAAGCCTAGCGCTGGCAGCCTTGGCGTCCCAGGGAGGACGGTTGGGCCTAGGGCTGGGGTTGGGGTTGCTCCTGCCCCTTTTGCTGGTGCACTTTCGTTTCCAGGCGCTCTTTCACCTTGGAGCAGCCGTAGGGCTGGGCTTGGGCTGGGCGGTGCTCGCCCTAGTGGGAGAAGGCGGGAGGGGACGGCCGCGCCGCCTAGGGGTGACCATGGGTTTGGTTTTGCTGCTAGGACAGCTCTGGCTGCCGCCGGGGCTGCAGGTAGTAGCCAGCGAGCGCAGTGTCTTTGGCCTCCATCGCCTTGTGGAGTACCGCAACGAGGCGGGATCCTTCCGCAGCCTCCTGCACGGCACCACGCTGCACGGCAGCCAAAACCTGGATCCCCAGAAAGCCCTGGAGCCGCTCACCTATTTTTCCCGCCCAGGGCCGGTGGGCCAGGCGCTCCAGCGGTGGCGGGCGCAGCTAGGCTCTTCTCCGGCTCAGGTTGCGGTGTTGGGGCTGGGGATCGGCACCTTGGCCGCCTACGCCGAGCCGGGGGATGAGTGGACCTTTTTCGAGCTGGATCCCACTGTAGCCGACTGGGCAGGCCGCTACTTTGCTTACCTCGACTGGGCCAGCCAGCGGGCGCGGGTGCAGGTAATCCTGGGCGATGCCCGCCTCCGCCTGCAAGGGATCCCCGATGGCAGCTATGACCTACTGGTAATGGATGCCTTTAGCTCTGACGCTGTGCCCCTGCATCTGCTCACCCAGGAGGCCCTGACCCTCTACCTCAGCAAGCTTAAGCCCCAGGGCTGGCTACTTTTTAACATCACCAACCGCCACCTGAATTTGGCGCCAGTGTTGGCCGTCTTGGCCAGAGAATTGCAGCTTTCTGCCTGGCATCAAGCCCAGGAAGATCTCACCGCTGCCCAGCGCCAGGCGGGGCTGGCCCCTTCCCATTGGGTGCTGATGGCCAAAGGTTCCCTTGCTTTGCAGAGCTTCGACGGGGATCCCTGGCAGCCCCTTCTGCCCCAAGCCGGGGATCCCCTCTGGCGGGA
>NZ_JANSJL010000049.1:5619-13026 GCF_047502745.1 Synechococcus sp. F70.1 | reverse complement strand
ACGGGGATCCCTGGCAGCCCCTTCTGCCCCAAGCCGGGGATCCCCTCTGGCGGGATGATTTTTCCAACCTGCTGCAGGTGCTCCGCTGGTCCTAGAGCTCTTGGTCTAGGAGGGGTGGAATTGGCAGAAATCGGGGAGGGACCACAGGACAGAGTTAGTATGAGTTATGATTGTTTGCAGCGTAACTGATATCTATCCGTGAGCACGGCTTATGTCTTCCTCAACTGGGCAAGCCCCCACCGCCGACTCTCAAACCGTCCTGGCCGCGGCCTCTGCACCTTGCTTCGTGGCCATTGGTGGCAGCCTGCGGCCCAACTCCCTGACCTATCGGGCCCTGGAGGTAGTGCGGCGCGAGTTCGAGAAGCTGGGGATACCGCTGCACCTTCTTGATTTGCGGCAGATGAAGTTGCCCTTTGCCGATGGTTCGGAATCCTACCCCGACTATCCCGATGTGGAGGTTTTGCGGGCAACGATGAAGCAGGCCGATGGGATCATTCTGGCCAGCCCGGAGTACCACGGCAGCATCAGCGGCAGCCTGAAGAATGCTTTGGATCTGCTGAGCTTTGAGCACTTGGAGGGCAAGGTCTTTGGGCTCATCAGTGTCTTGGGCGGCGAGAGCAACAGCGACACCCTTAACCAAATGCGCCTGATTGTGCGGTGGCTGCACGGTTGGGCGATCCCAGAGCAAATTGCCATCGGGCGGGCTTGGAGTGCCTTCGATGAGCAGGGCAACCTCAGGGACGAAAACCTGCGGCAGCGCTTCCAGCGCTTTGTGCAAAGTCTGGTAACCAATACGTCCAAATTGCGCGGGATCCCTCTCGTAACCAGGCAGTGAGGACTGCAAGTTAGCTCTATTGACGGCACAATACCCTGCAGGGGCATCTCCAACTGCCTTGGAAATGTTGGCTTCCAAGAAACAGCAGGGTTAAGGTGAGCCAAGAGGTGGCTGGGCCTGCTTTCCCTCAAACCTGCCCAGCCAATGCTTGAACTATGGTTCAGTCTGTTTCTCCTCACTCTAGTGGAGCGGGGGCAGTCTCTCCGCTGGTGGCCCTACAGGCAACCTTGCAGCAGATGCGGGAGCAGACCGACGCTAAGGCCCTGATTCAGCTCACGCTGGAGTATGTCAAGGCAGTGTTTGGGGCGCCGCTAATTTGGCTAGCCCTCTACGACCCTGCCAATCACCAGTTGGTGGGCCAAGGTGGTGTGACCCTGCGAGAGGAGGATCGACCTCTCTTGCAAGCTACGTATCCCCTACAGCCGGGGGAGATCCTCGAGCAGGTAGTGTTCGAGCAGCGGCCCATCAGCGTGCCCGACCTTTCCCAGGAGCCGCGCATGGGTCTTTGGCAGCGAGAAGCCAAGCGGCTGGGCGGGATCCAAGGCTGCTTCATCTACCCCTTCTCTACGGTAGGGCGGCGGCGCTGCCTGGGGATCCTGATGCTGGGATCCCAACTGTGGGGCGCTACTACCCACGAGGAGGAAAAGGCGCTCCTGGGGATTTTGCTGGGGCAGTTGGCAGCCTCTTGGCAGGAGCTGGAAGATGCCTGGAAACGGCAGGCCGAAAAGCGCTTTGAAGAGTCGCTCCTGAGATTGGGGGCGGCGATGTGCCAGGCGGGATCCTTGCAAGAACGGGTTAGCCTGGTTACCCAGGAGCTGCAGTCCTGCTTGGGCGCCGTTCGCATCCAGGTGTACTGGCACAAGCCCAGCGAGGGACGGTTTGTTCCCCATGAAAGCGCCGCTAGGCCTACTCCTGCCCCCACTGCCAGAGGAACCAAAGCCGGGGTAATCCCGATGGAAGAGGGCAGCCTTGGGCTCCGGGAATTGGGAAACCTGTACTCCTCTCTTGCGGCAGGCCAGGTGGTGGTGGGCGACCTGGAGACAACCCGCGCCGAGGTTCCCCTCAAGTTGATGCAGCAATGGCGAGCGCAGTCGGCTTTGGCCGCCCCGATCCGGCTGCAGCAGGAGCTGCTGGGGTTTATCTGGGTGCAGTCGGAGGTGCCCCGCACCTGGCAAGCTGCCGAGCGCCAGTTGGTGGCCGCTGCCGCCCATGGGCTGGCCTTGGCCACTCCTCTGGAAAATCTGGATCGTCGCCTCCGCCAGTTGGCCGACGACCAGGAGTTCGTGCATCAGGTAGGCCAGGCCCTCTCCAACCCGGCCCAGCTGCAGCGGGCTCTCCAGCAAGCGGTGGTTGGCCTGGGCCAGCGCCTGCAAGCCGCCGCGGTAGCGGTGTTGACGCTGGATCCCAACCAACCTATCCCCCGCCTCTTCTACGAGTACCGCAGCGAGGGCCAGCAGGCTTTGCCGCAGCAGTTTAGCTCCCTAAGCGAGCAAGATTGGCAGGATCTGTTGCGCAGCGAGGTGGTGGTGGCAGAAAACTACGACCAAGATCTGCGCCTGCTCTCCTGGCGGCAGGAACTGGCCCCTCTGGGGGTGCGTTCCCTCATGCTCACCCACACGGAAGTCGGCGGCTCTGCCACTCCCGCTGCCCTTCCGCAAGGGCTGATCCTGGTGCTCCATCCCCAGCGGCGGGCCTGGAGCCGGGAAGAACGGCAACTGCTGCGCGGGATCGCCCAACCCGTGGGCCTGATCCTGAGGCAAATCCAACTGGAACAGCGGCGGCAACGGCAAGAGCAACTGTTCAACGGCCTGGTTGCTGCCTGTCTGACGCTGCAGAACCTGACTACCCTGCCGGAGCTCTACGCCGCCACCGTCCAACAGACGGCCCAAGCGTTGGGGATCCCCTTGGCGCTGGTGGTGAGTTGGCAGCCAGGGGAGAGCCGGGCCCGCTTGCAGCCGCCTTTTGCCGCCGCCCCCGCGTTTTACCCCACCGGCCCCACTGAGATCGATCGCCAGGATCCCTTGCTGACCCGTGCGCTGCAGGCAAGAGGACCCCTCCAGCTTTCCCAAGACCAGATCCCAGCTGCCAGCCGCACCTGGTTGAACTCGACGGGCCTGGGATCCTGGCTGCTGCTGCCGCTGGGCGAGGGCGGCCCCGAGACTGGCGACTCCCCTGGTCTGGAGCCACTGGGGGTTTTGATCTTGGGAGCAGAGGCAGACAAGGTTTGGGAGCCGGAGGAGCAGGCGGCAGCGACGGTGATTGCCCAAACCTGCGGCTGGACGCTGCGGCGCTTGCTTTGGGTACAAACGCTGCAGGAGCGGCAGGAGGTACTCAGCGAGCTGAACTGGTACAAGCACCGCCGCCTGCTGGATCTGCAAAACGCCCTGCTGGACAGCCTGCGCCGCCTAGGCCAGGTGCCAGCAACGCCAGGAGACGAGGCCACGCGCTGGCAAAAGGTGGTGGAAATTGCCAGAGGGCTGCGGGATCTGGCCGTCTCCGTGGAGCCCTTGTTGCAGGCAGAAACCTGGCAGGCGCAGCCGCAGTTGCAGTCGCTGTCTGTGGCTACTTTGGTGCGCAAGAGCCTGCGCCGGCTGGAGGGTCTGGCCCAGAAACGCAAGCTGTGGCCGCGCGCCCACGGCGACCTGAGCTTTACCGTCTGGGGGGATCCCGGACGCCTGGAGATGGTCCTCTGGGAGGTGCTGGTTGCCGCTGCTTTGCGCAGCCCGGAGGGGGGGCGGCTGGATCTGTGGAGCCGGGTCGCCGTTGGCGAGAGCGGTGCGGAGCACTCTGGCTATGCAGAACTGCTGGTGGTGGATCAAGGCCGCTTTGATCCCCACCTGCTGGCAGCCCTGCAAGGGGATCCCCAGCAGGTCGTCTCTGCCGATCCCTTGTTCCAGTCCCCGCTAGCGGCCAGCCCCGGCTTGGAGCTTAGCCTTTGCCAGCGGATTGTGCAGCGCCTGGGAGGGCAGCTGTTGTTCTACCTCTCCTCTGATGGGCGCTCGGTTTCCCAGCTGCTCCTGCCGCTATCTTTAGGGCGACAAAGCTCTCAGCAGCCAAAACAGGGGCAGGAGGGCCAGCGCTCCTCGATCTAGCCGCCGTAGCTGCAGACGGTGCCAGCGCAGAGGATGGTCGGGACCAGTTAGCCCTCGAGCTTGCATGGCCGCCGCTATCTCCTGCGCTCGCAGGAGCAGGTTTTCAAAAAAGCGCTCCACCAAAGCCAGAAGGGTTTGCATTCCACCCCGAAAGCTGAGGGATCCCCAGCGCACATCGCGGGTGCGCACCGCCCGCACCAAGTTCTGGACTTCCTCCATCACCAGCGGCAGGAAGCGGAGGGCCAAGGTGAGGGTGAGAATCACCTCCGCAACCGGCCAGCCCCAGCGCTGGAGAGGCTGTAACAGCCGGGCAATCCCTGCCGTAATTTCCTCGGGGGCGGTGGTCAGCAAGAACAGATTGGTGGCATAGAGCAGGGTAAAGATGAGGGTACCCAGCCGCAGAGCTACAGAGAGGGAACGCCGCGAGACTTGAAACGTTCGCCCTAGCAGGGAAACCTGCAGCAAACGGTAGCGGTAGGGGGCTGGCCAGGCACGGGTTTGCTGCTGCCAGGCCTGTCTGGCCGCTGCCTTCTCCTTCACCTCCAGGTTGGAGTTGGAGATAAGTCCATAGCCCACCACCTGCGCATCCTGCCGCTGCGGCTGGGGGAAGACCCCTAAGCCATCGGGGGCGAAGCTGGTGATCCCAAAAGCAAGCAGGCTGAGGGCCAACACCAGCGAAAGCTGGCCCGACCAGACCCGGCGCGGCAGACGGGCTGCTACCGTCAAGAGCAGGAGAACCGCCACCACGGCCAGCCGCCAGCCACTGCTGGCCAAAATTGGGCTGAGGAGAAAGCTAAGCAACCAAGCCAACTTCACCCGCGGGTCAAGACAGTGCAGCCAGGTGCGCGGCTCTTCCAGATAGATCCCTAGCGGGGCATTGCGCAGAATATCCACCACCGGAAAGCGGGAAACAAGCTATTGCCTAGGCAAGGCAAATGGCAGAAAAGGCTTAGAGTCGCTCAACCAGGCGAGTTGAGCCCGATTGAGCAGCAACCCACCCTCCTGGCGCCCCCTCTTGCTCGACGCGCAACCAGACAGGTACCTGTCCTTCACCTACTCGCACCTCTACCACCCGCAGTAAAGCTTGGCGGGGGGCCGTCCCGACAATGGCTCCGCTTAGGCTAGGCTGCTGGCGGATATTGATGCCACCGTTGGAGATCACCCGCACCCGTTGGACTCCTTGCCACTCAGCCAGGGGGCCAATCAACTCAGGCTCAGGCGAGGGCTTGGCCTGATCCGAATTCTCAAGAGTAACCGGTGGCTGCTCCAGTTGCACCTGGGGCTGTTCCAGCGGCGGTGGTGGGGTGAACAGGCTGCGCAGTATCTGCCAGCTAACCACGAGGGAGAGAATGCCCCCGCCGACCACGGCAGCCAAGCGGAGGTGGAAGGAAGGAGCAGGAGGCTCAGGCCGACTTCGTCTAGAACCCAAGTGGCTGCGGTGGTGACGCTCCACCTCCTGCAATCCCCTCTTGTAGGCCTGAAGGCTCCCTTCTGATGGGGGAGAGCTGGCTGGCTCCCCGTCCCATGGAGCAGGCCACTTGGGCAAGTGCGACGGCTCTTGGGAAACTCCCTGCGGGAAGGGAGCAGGCGGGTGATTAGCACCCCCAGCAGCGGGCGGTTGGGATAGAGGCAGGGTAGGAGGTGGAGATAGGGTACCTGCTGGCGAGCTCTCGCGGCTAGGCATCTCGTCCAGGTAAGCCTGCACCTGAGGGTTGTCGAAGTAGGCTTTCAGGCTAGCCTGGGCAGGATCCAAGGCGTAAAACTCTGGGAATACCTCCTCCTGGAACCACTTTTCCGTAAAGCGACAGAGGCCTGGCAATTGATCCGGGGATCCGGCAGAGTGCTCCTCAATAAACTGCAGGGCTTCGGTTTCCTGACTGGCGCGTAGATGGCCGAGGGCCTCCTCAGTTTGCCCCAACAACAAGCTGCAGATAGCTTGCTCCAGATGCACATCTTGCCGCTGGGCGAGGCGAATCAGGTAGCCGCGCGCCCGCCGCACTAGAGCTGGCCGTTTCTCCACGTAGCCCGCTGTCAGCAGCACCTGCGCAGCCAAGTAGGCAGCGACCAAGGAAGGGCGCTCCGCCTCTTGCTCAAAAAGCTCCTGCTGTTCTTGCAGGGTGAGGTAGCGGCGCACGCGCTGGATGAAGCGTAAGAAATCTTCCGTACTCAAGCCAGAGCCATCTTGCCCACCGCCCTCAATGCCGCCCCGCTCGTCGAGCATGGCCTTGAGGAGAGCCAGCCCCTGCTGCCGCGCCAGGGCAGGAGCTGCAGCTACTCCTTTGCCCATGGCAGCTGGGGCATTGGGGTCAAGGAGCTGCAAAATGCGGTAGGGGCGCAGCTTGCCCAGGTCGATGCGGAGCTCTGCCTGGAGCTGAGGAAAAGCCTGACACTCCTCCAGTTCGGCCAAGCCTGTCTGCAAAGAGTGCGCGGCTTCTTCATAGGCTCCTTGTCGCCAGGCTTCCCGGCCTAGCTCTAAACGGGCCACGGCCCGCCCCAAAATGGCATCAGAACGGGCGGGGTGTCCTTGATCAAGCATTTGCTGAGCCAAGCTTAAAGCCGCTGGGTACTCTCCAACTTCACAGCACAGGCACAGCACTCCCGGCAGAAGGGCCTCGTCCACCGTCAGGGTGGGATGCGCTAGGGTTAGGTGTTCGTCGTAGCTGCGCCGTGCCTCAGGGTCGAGCAGCACAGAAGCGGCCTCCTGGACAAGCTGGGCACGAGCCTCCACGGCCTGCGGCGAGAACCCCACCAGCCAAGAACGTTCGCCTGGCCTGAGCTCGCGGCGCTCTTGGTAAGCCTGTTCGATCTGATGCTTGTCTGCCCGTGGCGACAGCATCAAGATTCGGTAGTAGTCGAGGGGCACCCGCACCGTCATCATCTCTTACGTTGTTCTCCTGCTTGGGTCGGCGGGGTGGCGTTTTTGAACACCTGACCCGCCTCGACCTTAACTGTAGTCCTTTTCCTTAACAAAAGGGATCCCCCTGGAAAGCTGGGGCAAGAGGCTGATCAACCCCTCAGCGCTTTGGTTTGGAGCTGGGATCGTGCCCTAGGCCAACGCTTGCCACGACAGCAAGAACGAGCTGACCAAAAGCAGGGATCCCAACAGCCGCCGCCAGCCCCTCCAGGGAATCTCCGCCAAGACACCGCCAGCGCTCAGGCACAAGAAGGGCAGGGCCACTAGGCCCCAGCGGGCGCTTTGTTGTAGGAGGTACAGGGGCGGATCCCCCCGAGCCTCCAGCCAAGTTGCTAGCAGGCCCATCCAGAGGGCATGGCCCAAGCCGGCCAGGCTGAGCAAAGTTTGTTGGCGTTCTTCCCAAGGCCAGCCCAGCCGCACCAAGGCTAGCCCTAGGGGCAACATCAAAGTAGCCAGCGTAGGCAGGCCAGTTGGGCCTCTGGGCGAATAGGATCCCATGGCTGGAGAGAGAGTCTCTGTTCCCCGGAAGCGATCCCCAAGCCCCTCCGCTCCCCCGAGCCAGGAGA
>NZ_JANSJL010000049.1:0-5519 GCF_047502745.1 Synechococcus sp. F70.1 | reverse complement strand
GTCTCTGTTCCCCGGAAGCGATCCCCAAGCCCCTCCGCTCCCCCGAGCCAGGAGAGGCCCATCACCAACAGCAGCAAGGCTGATCCCTGCAACCCTTGCCGCGGCCGGTGTTGGCTAATCCACAGCAGCGCCCAGAGCAAGGCCAAGGGCCAAACTCGGTAGCTCAGCCCACAGGCCAGCGCCAACCCCTCCCAGCGCAGGCGGGATCCCGGCCTAATGCCGCTGCTAGTTAGTAAGACCAGGAGAGCGAGGATCTCGCTGCTCGGCTCCAACCCCTGGGTCAGCACCCAGGGGCTAAGCCCCCACAGGCCGGCGCTCCAGAAATTGCCCCAGCTCCAACACAACAGTAGGATGGCCAGACAGGCTAGGGTCGACAAGGTTGCCAGCAGTCCTTGCGGCGGGATCCCGCTTTTTTGCCCTAGCCAAGGCAAAAGTTTCTCTGCCAGCCAGTGGTAGAGAGGGAGTTCCAGCGGAGCAAGGGATCCCCCAGAGCTACTGGCAGGCAAAACGCGCCACCACGCTTCCTGAGCCGGTTCTGCCAGAAGGCGAAGCCGTTGCCCAAAGAGCAGTCCTACTCCCCCGCACAGCAGGCAGGGGCCTATCCAACTCAGCTTGGCCGGCTGCCGGCGCCGGAGTAGCCGTTTGCCCTGAGGAGGCATGGCGGGAGGAAACCTCACGGAGAAGAGGGCCTAGTCAACTCCAGATCGCCTGCTGAGGGACACCCCGACTGCTGCCAACGGCGGATAGCTTGGGCGGTGAGCCCGTTGGTAACATCGCGAACGGGGATCCCGGCTCCAGTTACTCGGAGGCGCACCAACTGCCAGGGATCTCCTGGTTTATCCCGCAATACACAGGCCTCATAGGCCAGATGCAGGGTTTCGCTGCGCCGTCCCGCTAGAGGGTTGTCCGGCTGCGGCGGCTGCCGAGGGAGAACCAAGCGGCGCTCCAGCGTGGTGAAGTAGAGGCAAAAGCCCTGGGCAGTGGAAGCGGCTGGGCTATCCGCCAACTCCTTGGCAGCAAGAGGCTCGACCTGCGGCTGACCCACGAGTACCACCTGAAACTCTGAGCGGGAGCGGCTCAGGGCTAAATTGAGAAACAAAGGCAACTGGGCCGTCAGGGCCTCAGACCAAGTTTGGGGATCGCTAGCACAGACTTCTCCCCTGGCTAGTGTAGGAGCGAGGCCGGACAGTCCCAAAACCACTGCTAGAGCGGCTCCCCGCCTGCCCCTCAACGCCATTTCCCCAACCCTCAGCCCGCAGTCTCCACCAGCGCCTGGAAGCGTTGCCAGGCTGCCAGAGGATCGGTAGCGGCCGTGATGGGGCGACCCACCACCAGATAGTCCGCCCCCGCCTGCAGGGCTGTTGCAGGGCTACAAACCCGCCGCTGGTCGTCCCCCGCCTCTGGATCCCCCAGTCGGATCCCTGGGGTTACCAGCAGAACCTCCGGCCCCAGAGCTTGGCGCAGCCGCCCCACCTCCTGAGGAGAACAGACCAGACCCCTCAAGCCCTGTTCCAAGGCCAGCTGGGCCAACTGCAACACATAGTCGCCGGGATCCCGCTCGATGCCCAGCTCCCGCCGCACCTGTTCAGGGCCAAGGCTGGTTAAAAGGGTAACTGCTAACAGCCGACAGGAACTGCCCTGGACGGCCGTTGCGGCTGAGTGCAACATGGCGCTCCCGCCGGCCGCATGGACGGTCAGCAAATCCACCCCATGGCCAACGGCTACTCGAACTGCCCGCCCCACTGTGCGAGGAATGTCGTGCAGCTTGAGGTCCAAGAAAATGCGCTTGCCCCGCTCCTTCAGGGCTTGCAGAATTGGAGGGCCAACTGCCGTAAACAGCTCCAGGCCCACCTTCCACCACTGCACTTGGGGTAAACGCTCCACCCACTCCAGCGCCTCCTCAAGGGAGGAGGTATCTAGAGCAACAATAAGGCGGCTATCCTGCATAGCCCACGCCCTCAGGCCGGCTAGCGCGTAGAGCCCTCCTCCCGCGGCTCATAGTGAGGACAGCCCTTGCAAGGGCCATAGGGGTTGACGGCACAGCGCAGTTGCGGGGAAAGGGCATTGTAGCGACAGGTGGGATCCCCAATCCAGCCAGGCGGTGAAGCGATATAGGTATAGACAACTACGCCCCCAAACCCCCAGGGGCTAACGAAAAAGCGGCTGGTGCTAAAGGACTGCCCCTCGGCAGGGTTAAACGCTTCCTCTGAGCGCTCGGGTTCCTCCTCCAGCCGCCAAAAGGTTTCCCACTGCCGGAGGGTTTGCTCGATAGGGGTGGCCAGCTGTTCTCCCAGCTCCCTCAAGGCGGCTTCTAGAGCAGCAAGGCCTGCCTCTGCCGCCTGCCTAAAGGCTGCCACCCATTCTCCCAAGAGCTTCTCCCAATCCATGCTGCAGCGACCTGAGGGCTTCCTTTAATACCTTAGCCGCTTGCTTAGGCGATACGGCCAACTTCCTCCGGCAATTGCCCCTGCAGACATTGGCGCGGGTATGCCACTTCGCCCGCCTCTGCGCCGAGGGAATGCTGGGCTCGCGACTTGAATTCTTCTCAAGGTTTAGTTGCCGTACGCTGTCGCGGTTGAAGCCTGTCACAGAGGTCTGGGCTGCAGCTTCCCGGCCACCAACAAGCAAGAGGGACAAAACTATCCACGATAATCCCCTAAGGGCAGCGCGGCGCATCTTGGGACTGGGCAGCGGAGGGCTGTTCAATCATAGCAGCTCTCTTGGGCAGCTGGCGGCTTGTCCAAGGCCGCTTTGGGCAGCCCAATCCCCGACCACTGCACGCAACGGCGGCCCTCTTCATCCTCCAGGGATCCCTCGCGGCGGTAGGAAAAGAAATCCTGGGGCTGGCCAAAGGTGCAGTGGGGACTGATGGCAATGTGCTCAGGCGGGATCCCTTGCGCTTGGGCCTGGGCAGAGTTGACCCAGCGCAGATCCAGGCGAACCTTGCCAGGGATGGGATCAGGCCAGAGGGCAAGCTGCGGATCCACGCCTGCCGGCAGCGCCTGCAGCACCTTGTCAGCCACTGCTTGGGAAACTTGGTAGGCTGGCCCGGAAATAGCTGGCCCCAGGGCAATGCGGATTTCCTCGACAGGGATCCCCCCCCGGAGAAAGACCTGGAGCACCTTGGGCAAGATGCCGGCAGCCGTCCCCCTCCAGCCAGCGTGAACTGCTGCCACCCACCGGCGACTGGCAACCAGAATCGGCACACAGTCAGCAGTACCAACCCAGGCAGAGTCTTCTGGGCAGCGGGCAATTACGGCATCGACTGCGGGACGCTGAACCCTGCTTTCTGCTTTCCCTGCCGGGATCGTGGTGAGGGCATCGGCCCACATCCACTGACAGCCGTGGACCTGGTGGCCCCAAGCTGCCCGTTCGGGGGTCAGCCGCAGCTGCTCAGCCAGTTCAGCCGGTTGATAGAAGGAGCTGCGCCGGCACCCAAAAGCATGCGGCCAGTCCGCCAAGAGCTGACACCGCAACCACCGCCACCCCCCTTGCTCTTGCCAAACCCAGCCCTCAGAACTGCTCATCGGCCCACGCTGCGAAAAGGGGATCTCTGGGCGTGCAGATGTCCCACGTGCTCCTCTAGGCAAAGTCGCAGCTCAACTGGGTTAAAGAGCATTGGCAGAAAGTGGATGCCTCGGTTTTCCCGGAAGAAGAAGAGAATGGGTACAGGCCGCCAGAAAATCTGCCAATCCTGCCACTCGCTGTAGGGGAACTCGCGGATGCGCCGGGAGCCGCTGTAGACTTGCAGGGCTGTGCGGGTAAAGGCCAGCCCGATAAGACAAGTCTGCACCAGCAAAAACAGGCCAAACAATCCCATGGCCAGCCCTGCCCAAAGCGAAAGCCAAAACAGCGGCACTGCCAAAACTAGCACTGCCAGACTGAGGCGAAAGTCGGGGGTCAACAAATGGGCAGAGTAGGGTTTGATCACGCCTTGCTTCTCCTCCGGATCCCAGGGCTATTCTAGCCCCTCCCAACAGCGCTCCCTGGGGTTTCCCCACCTAATCTCCAAAGAGCTTGATGGCCGGCGGCCTGGGATCGAAGACCTCATTGGGATCCACCCGCGGCTGCCCTACCCCTTGCAGGGGATAGAGAGGACGACCCGTGTCGAATTGAAAGAGATAGATGGGCAACTGACTGCTCCCCAAAGACAAAAAGGCCACGGTATCGATCTGGGTGAGAGCATTGCGGCTGGCCGGTCGGGTGAGGTTAAAGGCGGCGATGCGGTCTTCCAAGGGGGTCTCGGCAGCAGTGCGTCTGCCCAGGCCAATTCTAAACTGCTGGTTCCCCTGCTCATCCACCCCCAAGACCTGCACATCCCCCAGCTCCAGTTGGGGCGTGCTCTCCGGCAGGCCGGCCACCACTGGCGGCGCATCCAGCGGCGGCTGCGAGGGCAAAAAGCGCAACTGCACTCCTTCCGGCAAGATGCGATAGTCCTGGTAGTCGTGCCGGATGGCAAGGGATCCTCTGAACACGCGGCGGGTCAGGCCCTCCAGCGTCCAAAACCCATAGCTCAGGTTGATGCGGGTGCTCTCCGGCAGCCAATAGCGAAGGCCTCCCTCGGGCGCGGGCACTGCCGTAAACCCCATGAGGACGTAGGCCTGTCCCCACACCCCTGACAAAAACAAGAGCACCTGCCGCGGCAGCCCCGACTCCGGATCTAGCCATAGCTCCCGCACCTGGCCTTTTTGAAGGGGTTCCAGGCGCAAGTGCTGGACAGGGGATCCCGCCAGATCCGCCCGTTCTGAGGAGAAGACGTGGTAGCGGGTGGGATCAGCCTCTAAGTGAAAGTTCACCGAGGGCAGGAGCGCTTCGGGCCGGCTCACGTACACCGAATACAGCCTGAGTAAGTCCGATTGGTTCACCGCTTCCAGTTGCCGCGAATCCAACAGGCGGACGCGATCCCCTTCGGCTACCCAAGCCTGCCAACTGCCGTCGCGGCGGCGGAGCACATCCAGGGTGGCTGTAAAGGTCTGGGATCCCTCAACCCGCACCTGCTGGCGGTACTGCAAGTTGGGCAAAGGGGGCAGTTGCTTCAAAGCAGCGTTGTAGCGCTCCAGCCAAAGCTGGGGATCCTGGTCGGAGCCTCTCGAGGAAATGAGCTCCGCTTGGGCCAAAGCCAAATCTGCTGAGGGTAAGCCAACTAGCCCCGCAAGCAAAAGCACAACCCCGCCCAGATAGCCATAGAGGGATCCCTGCCGTCGCCACCTTCTTACAGATTGTCCGGGGGGCATCAGCTCACCTTGGCCTACTTGGCTGAATGGGGAGGCTCCCTCCTGTCTCCATGCCTACTCAATGGCAATAGACTGGGGGCCTTGCGTGGAGGCCGGCGGATCCTCCACCCTCAAGCCCTGCGACTCTAGCCAACTGCGCAGCGGATCCTGCCTTACATCCAAACGCAGCAGGCCGCTGAGAAAGCCCCCGCAGAAGACAACAGGGTTGCTCAGAAAGGTCTTCCAGACCTCGTTGTGAGTAAACATAGTTGGCATCTCAAACCCTTCCCCATCCTAGCAGGGCCC
>NZ_JANSJL010000048.1:0-2212 GCF_047502745.1 Synechococcus sp. F70.1 | reverse complement strand
CAATCGCTTTCTTGTTAAGGAGCTAACTCAGGAAGACCTCACCTTTTATGAGTACAACTGTACGCTAAACCCCCTCCCAGAGCCAGAGGATGTGCGGAAAACTTTTTCCAAAATCTCCAGGATCTGTAATCAGCTAGAAGTGATAGCTGTTCGTCTGGGAAATCGAATTATAACTCAGGAAAAAGTTCCAATCAGTAAGCTCAGGACAGAGGGTTGGGCGTTAGAAGAGCTAGGGCCTAGGGTTTTAACCTGTACCGATGTCCAAGAAAGAAGCGCTCTCGAAAGCTTTGAGCGCAAGAGGATAGAGTCCCGCCTTAAGTCTCTGTTCAAAAAAACTAAAGTTGAATCAACAGGAGGAGAATTGCTCTGGTGGATGACTAGTCAGGAAGGGGTAGAACTTTTCGGGGATGGCTGGGAAATCCACAGAGGAAGAATGATAGATGTTGCTGTTGAAACAGACGGAAAGCTTTATCTAGAAGTCGATATTCATTACCGTCTCTACACACCGTGGACTTTGCATGAATGGCTGGAAAACTATCCAGATGTTCCAATCAAGTTGGTTCGGAACACATACGATAAACACCGGACTTGGAAATATCTGCGTATTCTTTCCAACCAGTCGCCGCGGGAGGTTCAGCTGGCAGGGCTGAACATTAGTCTGGCGGAGTTTCATTTGCGAAAATACAATGCTCCTCTAGAAGAGGTGGAAAGCTCTTGGGTAGTCGAGGTAGCTTCAAGGGAAGGGCGTTTTCCCCATCTTTCTCGAAGACTATCGCCTGTCCTAACCTTGGAAATACTAGCCAGTCTAGAGTGCAACAGTAGCCTTGCTAAAAAGGTTAGCGCCGCTGTTACCGAGCGTATTAGAAAAAGTTTACAAGAACGATTGCAAGAGTCTAAAAAGACAGCAAAGACTATTATAGAGATAGTCTACAACCTTACCAGAAGGGAAATTGAACCACTGAAGACTAAGGGCTACATCTTGCCCAAGCCAAAGCTATTGGGATCGGGTCACAGGCAAGTCCAAAATCCCGCCCGGGTTAGGTACCAGGGATGTGCGAAGGTAGGCGAGACTAAGTTTGGATGTCTAAACCTCTACGACGACAAGCGAGAGTATCCTAGCGAAGTGCGCAAGTGCTTGCTTGAGATAGCCCAAAAAAGCGGAGTAGAAGTCAAAGTAGACTGCTATGCTTGGCAGGACTACTTTTCTGAGAAAGAGCTCGCCCGAAAAAGATTCTGGCAAAGCTGGGCTGAGAAAGGGATCAAAACCGTTTTGGTCGTTATGCCGTGGTCACCCAATGATCACAAGCAAAAGATCCGTGTGGAGGCTCTCGAAGCGGGGATAGCAACTCAGTTTATGATCCCTGGCGCTGATTCCTACAAAGCCCTAAACGTCGTCCTAGGCCTTCTGTGCAAGGCAGCATGGCAGCCTGTACTCCTGAAACCCCTCGACCATCCTGAACGCCCTGAGCTGATCATCGGCTTCGATGTGGGAACCGATCGACAGCTGTACTACGGAGCCTCTGCCTTCGCTGTTCTTGCTGATGGGCAGAGCTTAGGTTGGGAGCTCCCTGCTGTGCAAAGAGGAGAAACCTTCTCTGGTGATGCAATTTATCAGACTGTGTCCAAACTTGTCAATAAGTTTCATAACAGGCTCAGTCGATATCCCACCAAGGTTCTCTTAATGAGGGATGGTTTAGTGCAGGAAGGTGAATTTGGAAAGACAATTAAGGAGTTAGAAAAAGAAAAGATTGCTGTGGATGTTGTCGGAATACGCAAAAGCGGTACAGGAAGGATGGGGATAGAGGAAGAAGGTAAGTACAAAGATGCCAAAATAGGTACTGTTGTTTTCGACTACTCGCGAAAGTCGTTTACTCTGGTCACAAGCCAGCCCAGCTCCATTGGTAGCGCAAGACCCCTGCGAGTTGTCCACGAATATGGCAGTACGCCTTTGGAGATCTTGGCCCTGCAGACTTACCACCTTTCCCAGCTTCATCCTGCCAGTGGATTCCAAGCCTGTAGGCTTCCCTGGGTACTTCATTTTGCTGACAAGAGCGGCAAGGAGTTCCAGAACCTCGGCAGCAACATCTTCAGTGTCCTGCAAAACATAGATCGCCAGAAATTGATTGCCGTCTAGCAGGGTAGGGGGTTCTTCCCTGTGGGCCCTGCTAGGATGGGGAAGGGTTTGAGATGCCAACTATGTTTACTCACAACG
>NZ_JANSJL010000047.1:0-7103 GCF_047502745.1 Synechococcus sp. F70.1 | reverse complement strand
CCCCTGCCCTTGACATGTAGCAGGCGGGATCCCTCTGCCTGCAGATGGGGCTCTAGCTGCAGCCAGAGATAGGTTGGAGGCAGGTAAGGGAGGTACTGAGGCCACTCAATGGCAGTGATCCCAACTTGGCCCCAAAGCTCTTCCAGCCCCAGATCTTCGAGAGCCGAAGCCTCTACCTCGCTGGCATGGGCACCAGAGGTAGACCCTAGGCGATAGAGGTCGCAGTGGAAGAGAGGGATCCGTCCCGTGCGGTATTCCTGCACCAGCACGAAGCTGGGGCTGTCGATGGGCTCAGGGATCCCCAGTCCCTGCCCTAGCCCCTGCACGAAGGTGGTTTTGCCACTGCCTAGGCCGCCTGCGAGAAGAATGACCAAGCCGGGGGTAGAGTCGATCCCAACCGCTTGGGGGAGGGCAAACTGCTGCCCTGGAGCAGTGAGAAGGCAGGCGGCGGTCTGCCCCAGGAGAGCTGCTAGGGATTGGGTGGCAGCAGCAGACGGCAGTACCAAAGGAGAGGCTTGTTGCCAAAGCCCTTCATCGGTGATCGCCAGATCCGCCATTTGAGATCTCCTTTTCGAGGGGCTGAGTGGGGATCGCTCTCCCCTCCTCTTGCCTAGAAGCGCGTTTTTGAGCTGTCCCTATCAAAGCCAAGCCGACCGCGATGAGGACTAGGCTGACTGCCTGAGCTACCCGCAGGGATCCCAGCATAAGACTGTCGGTGCGCAGGCCCTCGATCCAAAAACGACCAAGGCTGTACCCCACCAGGTAAAAGCCCAAGAGAGTACCGGGAGGAAGCCGGCGCCGGTAGCTCAAAAAGAGTAGGATCCCGAAGAGGCTGAAGTTCCAGAGGGATTCGTACAAAAAGGTGGGGTGGACTCGGGAGCCGTCAGGAAGCTGCAGTTGCACCCACAGACGACTATCCGGAGGCAACACCTCTCCATAGGCCTCGTTGTTGAAGAAGTTGCCCCAGCGTCCAATCCCCTGGCCAAGGCTGAGGGAAGGAACGATGCAGTCGGCCAGCAGCCAAAAGTTTAGCCGCTGTTGGCGGGCAAACAGGTAGAGGGCTATACTGCCGCCGAGCAAAGCGCCGTGGATGGCCATGCCTCCCTGCCAGAGGGCCAAAACCTTCCACCAAGGGCCATGGCGGTAGCGCTCCCACTCAAAGGCCACATAGTACAGGCGGGCAAGAGGCAGGGATCCCACCACCAACCACGGCAGCAGGTTGGGCATGACATCCGGGGAAAGGCCACGCCGCTCTGCCAGGTGGCGAGCTAGAAAAAGGCCCAGAACAGTGGATAGGCCAATCAGCAGGCCATACCAGCGCAGACTAAAGGGCCCCCAACTGAACACCAGTGGGCCGGGGGATTGTAAGACCAAAGTCGTGAACACAGGAGCCTTCCTGAGCGGATCCTTATAGCCCACTCTACCCATCCCCCGCCCCCCGCTCCAGCCGCAAGCTGAGGGAGAGAACAGGGATCCGCCTAGGCCAAGGGAACGGCAATGCTAGAATGCAGGCTCAACTTCTCACCGCCACGAGTGGGGGAGGGTGCGGGTTATGGCCCAAGGCAAAGCTGCTGCCGTAAACAATGGGGACGACTTGGAGAGGCTAAAAGCAGAGAAACGCAAGGCGCTGGAGCAGGTCCTGGGCCAGATCGAGCGGAATTTTGGAAAGGGGGCAATCATGCGCCTGGGGGATGCTGCCCAGATACGGGTGGAGACCATCCCCAGCGGTGCTCTTACCCTTGATTTGGCTTTGGGCGGCGGCTACCCCAAGGGGCGCATCATTGAAATCTTTGGGCCGGAGTCGTCGGGGAAAACCTCGCTGGCCCTGCACGCCATTGCCGAGGTGCAAAAACAAGGGGGAACGGCTGCTTTTGTCGATGCGGAGCATGCCTTGGATCCAGCCTACGCGGCAGCCTTGGGGGTGGATATCCAGAATCTGCTGATTTCCCAGCCGGACACGGGAGAGGTTGCCCTAGAAATTGTCGATCAGCTGGTGCGCTCTGCGGCTGTGGATATTGTCGTGGTGGATTCAGTGGCGGCGCTGGTCCCTCGGGCCGAGCTGGAGGGAGAGATGGGAGATGCCCAGCTAGGGCTGCAGGCCCGCCTGATGAGCCAAGCCCTGCGCAAGATTGCGGGCAGCGTTAGCAAGACAGGCTCGATCGTTCTCTTCCTCAATCAGTTGCGCTCCAAAATTGGTGGCGTCGGCTACGGTCCCCAGGAAACCACCACGGGCGGCAATGCCCTCAAGTTCTATGCCTCAGTACGGCTAGATATTCGCCGCGTGCAAACTCTGAAAAAAGGTGCAGAAGAATACGGGATCCGAGCGCGGGTTAAGGTGGTGAAGAACAAGGTCGCTCCCCCGTTTCGGCGGGCGGAATTTGACATCATTTTTGGCCAAGGGATCTCCAACGTCGGCTGCATTATTGACCTAGCCGAGGAGATGGGCATTCTTAAGCGGCGCGGCTCTTGGTATAGCTACAAGGAAGAAAACATTGCCCAAGGGCGAGACAATTTGGTTCTTTTCCTAAAGAACAACGCGCAGCTACTGGCGGAGGTAGAAGCGGCTGTGCGCGAAAAACTTTCGGCAGGAGTGCCGGTTTCTACTAGCTATCTAGCGGGAGTAAGAGAAGGAGAGCAGGAAGAGGAAGCAGCCTTTGCAGAGGAGGAGCTCTGGGAGAGCAGCTAAGCACTTCCCCACTGGGCTCGCCGCTGGCGCAGAGCCTCGTAGAGCAGCAGTCCTCCCGCCATGGCCACGTTGAGGGAGTCGACGCCCTCGGCCATAGGGATCCGCACTTGGGCATTGGCCTGCTGGATGGTTGCTTCCCTTAAGCCCGACCCTTCGTTGCCCAGGAGAAAGAGGGTGGGGCAGGTGAGGTCTTGATCCCAGTAACAGGTGGCGCTGGGGGAGAGGGTAGCAGCCAAGACTTGGATGCCATGGCGACGACAGGCCTGGATCCAGCTAGCCAAGTCGGGCAAAACCCGCGGCGGGCAGCGAAACCACTGGCCGGCAGAAGCCCGCAGGACTTTGGGGCTTTCGGGATCAACGCTGTCTGCGCTTAGCCAGAGGCCATCGGCTCCTGCGGCAGCTACGGCGCGAATCAGAGCTCCCAAATTGCCTGGATCTTGCAGGGTTTCTACCACAAGGCCCAGGCGTACCCCCGACAAGGGAGGAGAGGGGATCGGCTGGCTGACAGCCACCGCCACAACTCCCTCCGGAGACTCGGTTGTCGAGAGCGCCGCCATCACTTCCGAGCTGACGGCCTGCCGCCGCAGATCCTTGGGTAGGCTGGCCAGCAAGTGAGGGTGACGCTCAGCCCACTCGGGCGTGTAGCAGAGAGCTTGGAGGGGCCAGCCAACTCGCAGGGCCTCTTCGACGAGGTGGGATCCCTCTACCAAGAAGGCGCCCTGTTCCTGCCGGCCCTTGCTGCGGTGCAACTGCCGCAACTTGCGGATCCAGGGGTTTTTGGGGCTGGTGAGCAGCTCAGAAGCCATAGGGAGGATCTAATCGCAGCGGCGCAGCCGTTGGATAAAAAACCCATCCCGATCTTGCCGGTGAGGCCAGATGAGCAAGGGATCCCCTTCTGGCGCCCAATAGGGATGGGTCTTGAGGAAAGACTGGATGACTCCCTCGTTTTCAGCAGGGTGCAGCGTGCAGGTGGCATACACCAACAGCCCGCCCGGCTTCAGCCAACGGCCTGCCACTTGCAGAAGCTGAGCTTGCAACTGGGCCAACTCGGCAATCCGCTCGGGGGTTTGTCGCCAGCGAGCGTCAGCACGGCGGTGCAGGGTGCCTAGACCAGAGCAAGGGGCATCCAGCAGCACGCGATCGGCGCTTTGCCACGGGGGCAAGGGGGCAGGGGGTTGGGCAGCGGCGCTCAGGGCCAGCAGGTCGATGGCCAGGGGACGGATCGAGCTCAAGCCCAAGCGCTGCACATTTTCCTCCAGGCGGCGCAGGCGGTGGGGGTGGCGATCCAAAGCCCAAATCTCGCCGCGATCCTGCATCCGCTCGGCTATGTGCGTGGTCTTGCCCCCCGGAGCGGCACAGCAGTCAATGACCCGTTCCCCCGGCTGAGGATCCAGGCAGTGCACTACCTGCTGAGCACTGGCGTCCTGAACGCTCCACCAGCCCTCGGCAAAGCCAGGTAGGGCTCGAATATCGCCGGCAGAATGTCCTAGCCGCAGAGCGCCTGGCACGTCGGGGAGAGGGGTAGCCGGGATCCCCACGGCTGCAAAGGCTTGGCTAACCTTGTCGATCCCTGCCCGCAGGGGGTTAACCCGCAGATCCAGATGGGGCGGCTGGTTAAACCAAGCGCACAAGGCTTCAGTTTCAGCCGGCCCTAGGCGCTCCCACCACAGACGCACCAGCCAGTCGGGAAAGCTGTGCCGGATCCCCAAGGCCTGAATGGGATCAGCAGGCAGCCTTTCCTGCAGGGGCTGGAGGGGATCCCTTTCCGGCTGCGCTAGCACCTGGCGCTGGTAGGCGCGCAAGATGGCGTTCACCACCCCTGCTAGCGATCCCAGACCCACTTGGCGGGCCAGTTCCACACTGGTGTGGATGGCGGCCCTGGGCGGGATGTGATCCAAAAAGGCCAGTTGGTAAAGGCCAAGGTGGAGAATGAGCCGCAAGTCGGGGGGCTGCTTGGAAGCAGGGTGGCGGGCGAAGCAGTCAATCAGGGCATCGAGGGTGCGGCGACGGCGGGTAACACCGTACACCAGCTCGCTGACCAGGTGGCAGTCGGCAGGGCCCAGGTGGCTGCGGGCCAACAGCTGCTCTAGCACGACGTCAGCGTAGGCGTTGTGTCGCTCAATCTTCTGCAGGGCCAACAGAGCCAGTTGACGCGCGTTCATGCTCGCCCCGCCAAGCTTTTTGTTCCTGGGCGATACTGGAGAAGCTCCCTAAGGGATCTCATCATGCCTTACAGCAGCGCCTTTCTAGAGGTAATCCCCGCCATTGACCTCCTCCAGGGCCGCGCTGTGCGCCTCTACCAGGGGGATTACGCCCAGGCAGAGCAAGTGGCTGCTGACCCCATCCACCAGGCCGAGGTGTGGGCGGCCCAGGGTGCTCCTCGCCTGCACGTGGTAGATCTGGACGGGGCCAGAAGTGGGGATCCGGTTAACCTCCCCATGATCGAGCGCATTGTCCGCCGGGTAGCTATCCCGGTCCAGGTGGGGGGTGGGATCCGATCCCTGGAGCGGGCGCGGCAGTTGCTGGATCTGGGAGTGGATCGGGTAATTGTCGGCACTGTGGCTGTAGAGGATCCCAAGACCCTAGAGGCGATGACCCAGGTCCTGCCTGGTCGGATTTGGGTGGGGATCGACGCCCGCCAAGGGCAAGTGGCCACCCGCGGCTGGCTGAGTACTACGCCTCTACAGGCCACTGAACTGGTGCAGCAAGTGGAAGCTCAGGGAGCTGCTGGGATCATCTACACCGACATCAGCCGGGATGGCACCCTAGCTGGGCCCAACCTGGAGCAGTTGCGCCAGATCCTGGCTGTTTCCCGCCTGCCTGTCATCGCTTCTGGGGGGATCGGCTCGCTCACCGACTTGCTTGCCCTACTCGGCTTGCCCGGCTTGGCGGGAGCCATTTTGGGCAAAGCCCTTTACTCGGGGGCCATCTCCCTGCCAGAGGCGTTGCGCGCGGTGGGGCCGGGCCGCTGGCAGGATCTGCCTCCGGAAACCAACTTCCTATGGGCTTAGGTATCGAGCAAAGCTCCTCCTGGCCTAGCTTTGCCATACTGGGTAAACCAATAGGCAGCTGCCTGCAGCTCCGAGAGAACCTTGCCCTGACGCTGTCCATCCTAGTTCCCACCGGTTATGTCCTTTCCCGCCCTGCGCCCTGCCGTTCAAGCCCTCCAGCCGGAACTGGTGGCCTGGCGGCGCCACCTGCACAAATACCCAGAGCTGGGCTTTCAGGAAAAGCAAACTGCCGCCTACCTCAGCTGGCGCCTAAGAAGTTGGGGGATCCCGCACCAAACCGGCATTGCCGGCACTGGCATTGTAGCCACCATTCCAGGAGAAGAGCCAGGGCCGGTCTTGGCGCTGCGGGCCGACATGGACGCCCTGCCCATCCACGAAGCCAATGAGGTGGAGTACCGTTCCACCGTCCCCAACGTCATGCACGCCTGTGGCCATGACGGCCATATGGCTATCGCCCTAGGCACGGCTAAGCTGCTACAGCAGCACCGCCACCGCCTCAGAGGTACTGTCAAGGTCATCTTTCAGCCTGCCGAGGAGGGCCCCGGTGGCGCCAAGCCAATGGTAGAAGCGGGGGTGCTGAAGAACCCGGATGTAGAAGCCCTCCTAGCTCTCCATCTGTGGAATAACCGTCCGCTAGGCACCATTGGCGTCAAAAGCGGCCCCTTGATGGCCTTTGCCGATCGCTTTCACATCGAGGTCATTGGGCGAGGTGGCCATGCTGCCCTTCCCCAGCAGACGGTGGATGCGATTGTGGTGGGAGCCCACATCGTGAGCGCTTTGCAAACCATCGTCTCCCGCAATGTGGATCCGCTGCAGCCAGCCGTGGTAACAGTAGGCCGGTTCCGCGCTGGCGACACTTTCAATGTCATTGCCCCTAGGGCTGAGATTTGGGGCACTGTGCGCAGCTTTCAACTAGAGGTGCGGGAGCTCATCGCAAAGCGCATAGAAGAAATCGTGGCCGGCATTTGCCAGGCTCACGGAGCCACCTACAAGTTTCAGTACGAGCGGGGCTATCCAGCAGTTGAAAACGATCCCAGGCTAACAGCCCTCGTGGAACAAGCTGCCCGGCAGGTATTCGGCCCAGAGGCCGCCATCCTCCCCGAGATGACCATGGGGGGTGAGGACGTCTCGTTTTTCTTCAACGAGGTTCCTGGCTGCTACTTCTTCCTGGGATCTGCCAACCCTGCCAAGGGGCTGGACTATCCTCACCACCACCCCCGCTTTGATTTTGATGAGGCTGCCCTCAGCCTCGGCGTGGAGCTGTTTCTGCGCTGCATTGAAAACTACACTGGAAAGCGCATTCTGGAGTAAGTAGCAGCGAGACAGCTTGTAACATGGAGTCCGCTAGGGTTCTCCTCTAGTCCTTGATTCACCGTTCGCGTAAGCGGGACGGAGTCCGTACAATT
>NZ_JANSJL010000046.1:34708-47204 GCF_047502745.1 Synechococcus sp. F70.1 | reverse complement strand
TCCCACCGCTGGCTCACCAGGAAACCCAGGCAAGTCCAGGCCAGGTAGAATCCTCTAACTTAAGGTGGCTACGGGCTGAGCTTCTACCAAAGGCTGCTGAGTCTGCAAGTCGATAATGGTGGCCAGCAGGCGTCGCGAGGCGTCGATGGCAAATTCTACCCGCAGGCGGTCTTCCCCGACTCGCCCAGGGGGCTGCAGGCGGGCCAGGCAAGCTGGCTCAGTACCAAGGGTCAGGGATCGGAAATCGGTTTGCCGGGTAAGTTGGCGGCTGCTCATGCGCCCCAGCTCGTCGTAAACCACCTCGGCTTGGGCCACTTGGGCCACTTCCCCCACATCGAGGCGAACTTCAGTCTGGCCGTCGTTGGCCACCTGCAAGATCAAGGGCTCGGAGCGTCGGCAGGGGTAGGGGCTGCCCCGCTCGAACAAAGGGTAGTAGATATAGCTTTTTTGCAAGGGATCCCAGAGACGGATGGCGTAGCTGTGGTGGAGGCGATCCTCCAGCTTCACCTGGCAGCCTACCTGCAGGGCGCCCAGGGCCACGGCATCGAAGGGGCGTTCGCAGCGGACTTTCTTTTTGCCGAAGTAGGAGCGGAGCAGCTCTTGGACTGCCGGCAGTTGGGAGCTCCCTCCCACCAGAAGCACTTGCTCAATTTGGCTTTTGGCCAACCCCCTTGCCTGGGCGGTGAGGAGGACATCGTCTAGGCACTGGCGGATTTGATCCAAGAGCTGGTGGGCTTCTAAAATCTCCTCCAGCGCCTGCCGATCCAAGCGCAGCTCATAGGCGGTCAGGGCCTCGTCGTCAAACCAACTGCTCACGGCCTCGGGCTGAGTGGAAAGGGCAATCTTGAGCTGCTCTGCCTGCTCCAAAAGCGTGATCCAGCTCAGGGCCCCAAGCTGCTGTCGGCTCAACCCCAGTTGCCCCAGCAGGTATTCGGCAATCCAGATGTCGATGTCCACCCCGCCTACGTAGGCATCGGCTTTGGCAATCACCTCCGCCTTGAGAACGGAGTTACCTGCCTGGGGGGCCAGGGTGCGCACTAGGCTGAGATCCAAGGTGCCGCCGCCGAAATCCACCACTAGCACCACGGATCCCGGCTGGCCGACCGCATAGCCCAGGGCAGCGGCAGTGGCCTCGTCCACGATTTGAATGGGATCCCAGCCACAGGCGCCGGCCACCCTCCGCAGCCAGTTCAAGTAGCGCTCAAAGGAGCCGACAGGGGCTGTAAACACCACCTGCTGCGGCTGCAGGCCCTCTTTCTGGACAGCTTCCATCACCGCCTGCAAAAAAGCCTGGGCCACCCTCTCAGCGTCGTAGCGCTCCCCATCCAGAACTCGCGGCGGAGGCACAAACTCTGCCACCAACTCCCGCTTGAAGCCCTGAAACAGCCGCTGCGGATCCACCGCTCCCCAACGACCGGCGCGCACGGTTTCCCCTACGAGGAGCTGGTTTTTGCCCTTCACATAGACCAAGCTGGGAATGGCCGAGTGGGCTTGCTCCTGCCGGGAAAGACCGGGAAAGCTGAGCAGGCGGGGCGCTGCTTGGACGGGATCCCAAACTGCCACCACCGTATTGCTGGTCCCAAAGTCAATGGCTAGCGTCGCTTTGGAGACAGGTGCCATCAGCTCAGTCCTCCGGGCAGAGAGCGGCTGACTTTGGCAGGGCAGAGGATGCCGTCTCCCCGGCGATAGCCAACAAAGCGGATGTAGACGGGATCCCCTGGCCGAATATCCGGCTGATCTGGCTGGTGCAGTTGCGGGTCGAAGGGGACGGATTCAAGAGGGCTGCCGATGGGCTCATACCCCCAGTGCTGCAGCAGGGCATCCAAGGAGCGAAAGAGAGCCGTTACGTTTTGGGCCGGCCAATCGGGCTTGCGGCGGGCGATTTCGCGAACGGTGGGGTAGCTAGTAAGCAGCGGCTGCAGCAGGGAGAAGAGGACTTCCGGTGGTTCGGTGGATCCCATTTTGTCATGTCCGTTTAGGCGCAGCAGGAATCCCAAATCCCACTGCAGGGCGGCAGCCAGCTTTTGTAGTTGCTCCAGACGCAGGGATCCCCACTTCCCCTGGCGCACTTGATTGAGGGCACGGCGGCTGATCCCTGCCCGTGCTTGCAAGGCCCGCCATGAGAAGAGGCCAACGGCCCGCATGCGTTCCTGCAGCCAATTGTCCAGCGGTCTCTCGGCCATTGAATTTTGCCAGGGATCCCTACGATCATGCCGCAACTTGGGTTTGGGCTCAGGGATCCACAAGGCTCAGGGAACGGCTTATAGCTTCCACATCCCGGTCGTAGCGCTCGCGCCGGTTGGCCGGGTACACGAATTCAAAGCCGGCTTGCAGGGAAGGTCGGACAAGCTTCTTGAGGTAAAAAATCCGCTGACCGTCTGGTTCGTAGCCAGAGATCACAAAGAAATCCCGACCGGCAACTTGGTAGGTAACCCGGCGTCGGATGATCGGCTGCGGCGCAGCTCTTCTTGCAAGGCGCTGGCAGGCGTTGCTTGAAAGACGTTGTAGCCGCCCCAAGCGCGCAGCTCAGCTCCCGATTCCCGATAAATACCTGGCCGTCGCTGTGGTCAGCTTCCCCTTGGGGGACAAAGTCTGCCGGGTAGTCGATGCGGTAGCCAAAGCGGGCATTGATGTAGGGTTGAAAACCTAACTGGGCTGAGATTCCCTCACCAAGCTGAGCCCGGCAAGCAGACAGGCTAGGCACGCGGCAGATCTTCTTAACAAGGACTCCGTCCCGCTAACGCGATCGGTAGCCCTCTCCATACCCCTAAGTGTAGGCTGCTCTTGGAGAAGGCTGCGCCCAAAACCAAAATCCGAGGACTCCGGAAATCTTTTCCCTACAAAGAGGTCGGCCCATCTCCTTCCTGAGAGTTCTGTAGAATTGGGGAAGTCTATCTCCTATTGCCGGCTGCCAAACTCCTGCTAACCCTCTGCCATGACCCCGACTTCCCCAGCTACTGCTGCCCATCCTGCTGCTTTGGATCCCCTTGACCCGAGGGTGCGTCCGGATCCGCAGGGCCGGTTTGGGCCGTTTGGGGGCCGGTTTGTGCCGGAAACCCTGATGAGTGCCCTCACAGAGCTGGAGGAAGCCTTTGAGCGGCATTGGCGGGATCCCGACTTTCGCGCCGAGTTTCACAGCCTACTGCGGGACTTTGTCGGGCGGCCCAGTCCCCTTTACTTTGCCCAGCGGCTTACCGAGCACTACGGCGGCCCCCAGATCTACCTGAAGCGGGAGGATCTCAACCACACCGGCGCCCACAAGATCAACAACGCCCTTGGCCAAGTGCTGCTGGCGGTGCGCATGGGCAAGCGAAGGATCATTGCCGAGACTGGCGCTGGCCAGCATGGGGTGGCCACGGCAACGGTGTGTGCTCGTTTTGGGTTGGAATGCGTCATCTACATGGGGGCAGTGGACATGGAGCGGCAGGCCCCCAATGTGCAGCGGATGCGCCTGCTGGGCGCTGAGGTAAGGGGGGTCGAATCAGGCACAGCCACCCTCAAAGACGCCCTCTCCGAGGCCATCCGCGACTGGGTAACCAACGTGGAGACCACCCACTACGTCATTGGCACGGTGGCTGGACCCCACCCCTACCCGAAGCTGGTGCGGACCTTTCACGATATCATCGGCCAGGAGACGCGACAGCAGTGTCAAGAGAAATGGGGAGGCCTGCCGGACGTGCTGCTGGCCTGTGTAGGCGGCGGCTCCAATGCCCTGGGGTTGTTCAACGAGTTTGTTCAGGATCCCCAGGTGCGGCTTATCGGCATCGAAGCTGCCGGGGAGGGCTTGCACACCTCCCGCCACGCTGCTACTCTTAGCCGCGGTCGCATTGGGGTCTTGCACGGAGCCATGAGCTACCTGCTGCAAGATGAAGAGGGCCAGGTGCAGGAGGCCCACTCCATCAGCGCTGGCTTGGATTACCCCGGTGTGGGGCCGGAGCACAGCTACTTAAAGGAGATTGGGCGGGCTGAGTACTACGCAGTTACTGACGACGAGGCGGTGGAGGCGCTGCTATTGCTATCGCGCCTGGAGGGAATCATCCCCGCCCTGGAGACGGCCCACGCCCTGGCCTACCTGAAGACCCTAGCCCCTCAACTTGGCCCCCAGCAGCGGGTAGTGGTCAATTGCTCTGGGCGGGGCGACAAGGATCTGAACACCGTTTTCAAGTACTTGCAGCAGCGGGGGCGCAGCCTAGCCTAGGGTCTCGCCTAGAGGAACTCAAGGCGCCTACTGAAAATGGCAGCTTGCCGGGCAAATGGAAGCAGAGCCGTTGCATGAGTTCTAAGGCCCAAGCAGACCTGTGGCTAGCCGCCGTGCTGGGCAACACCCATGTGCGCTGGGGCTGGTTTGCCGGAGAGACCCTAATCAAAGTAGAGCAGTTTCCCGCCCACCAGCCCTTGGCCTGGCCAGAAGAGACGGAGCTGTGGCTAGCTGCTGTCGGCTCTGCCCCTTTGCCGCCGGCATCTCCTTGGGTGCATTGCCTTGAACTCTCCCAGGTACCGCTGCGGGATCCCTACCCCAGCCTGGGGCTGGATCGGGCACTAGCTCTGTGGGCCGCTGGGATCCGCTACGGCTGGCCCTGTTTGGTCATCGACGCCGGCACTGCTTTAACCCTGACGGGAGCTGACCCTGAGGGATCCCTGGTGGGAGGGGCAATCCTGCCTGGCCTAGGGCTGCAGGCGCAAGCCTTGGCCGACCACACCGCCCGACTGCCCAAAGTGCAGTGGGATCCGGCAGATCCCTTGCCCCCCCGCTGGGCCAGGGACACCGTAGCCGCCATCCACAGCGGCATCCTTCATACGCTGCTAGCGGGATTGCGGGAGTTCCTTGCCGACTGGCGCTGCCGCTTTCCCCAAGGCCCGCTGCTGCTAACTGGCGGCGATGGCAAGCTGCTCTACCTCCACCTGCGCCCCCTCGACCCAGAGCTGCGCTGGGATCCTCACCTGGTGTTGAGGGGAATTGCCAGCTGCCGTCAGTTGCACCGCGCCGCCCAGCGGTTGCCTAGGGCAGAATAAAGCTATCAGCACAGGGGGATTTTCAACGGGATCCCATGGCCAACGGCAACACCTTCGGCGTCCTGTTTTCTGTCACCACCTACGGGGAGTCCCACGGTGGGGCGGTGGGGGTGGTGGTGGACGGCTGCCCACCGCGGCTGCCCCTGAGCGAGGCCGACATTCAGGCAGAGCTGGATCGGCGCCGTCCCGGCCAGAGCCACATCACAACTCCCCGCCAGGAAGCCGATCGCTGCGAGATCCTCTCCGGCGTTTTTCAGGGCTTTACCCTGGGCACGCCCATCCACATCCTGGTGCGCAACCAGGACGCCCGCCCCCAGGACTACAGCGAAATGGCCACCACCTTTCGCCCTTCCCATGCCGATGCCACCTACCAGGCCAAGTACGGCATCCGCAACTGGCAGGGGGGAGGACGGGCCTCAGCGCGGGAGACCATTGGCCGGGTGGCTGCCGGAGCCATTGCCAAGAAGATCCTGCGCCTGGCGGCAGGGGTGGAGATCCTGGCCTACGTGCAACGGGTCAAAGACGTGGAGGCCCAGGTGGATCCCAGCTCAGTAACAGCCGAACAGGTGGAAGCCAACATTGTCCGCTGCCCCGACCCAGAAGCAGCGGCGGCCATGATCCAGAAAATTGAAGCAGCAGCACGGGAAGGGGATTCCCTGGGGGGAGTGGTGGAGTGCGTGGCCCGCCATGTGCCCCGCGGCCTGGGCTGCCCGGTGTTTGACAAATTGGAAGCCGACCTGGCCAAGGCGGTGATGTCCCTGCCCGCCAGCAAGGGGTTTGAGATTGGGTCGGGATTTGCCGGCACCTACCTGACCGGCAAGCAGCACAACGACGAGTTTTACATGACTCCCAGCGGCTGGCGCACCCGCAGCAACCGCTCCGGCGGCATCCAAGGGGGCATCAGCAATGGCGAAGACATCGTCCTCCGGGTGGCCTTCAAGCCCACTGCCACTATTCGCCAGCCCCAAAACACCGTTACCCTCGACGGCCGGGAGACTGTCTTGGCGGCGCGGGGACGCCACGATCCCTGTGTCTTGCCGCGGGCAGTGCCGATGGTGGAGGCGATGGTAGCCATAGTTCTCTGCGACCATCTGCTGCGCCACCACGCCCAGTGCGGATCCCTGGTCTTGCCGGAGGTGCCCCTTCCTGTTACCGCCGCTTCCCAAGGCTAGGAGTTGCCAGCCATGGCCAAGACCAAAACCGTCTGGGAGTGCAGCCAGTGCGGCGAGCGCTATCCTAAGTTTTTTGGCCGCTGCGACAACTGTGGCGCCTGGAACACGCTGACGGAGGTAGTCGTCACCCCCTCCCCCAAGTCTAGGCCCCTGCAGCGTCTTGTTCCCCCGCCTAGCCGCACCAACGGGATCCCCCAGTTAGCTCTCCCCATCACCCAGGTGTGCTCGGATCGCCACCCTCGCCTTTCCTCCGGCTTTGGCGAATTTGATCGGGTGCTGGGGGGCGGCATTGTGCCGGGATCCCTAGTGCTCATCGGCGGGGAGCCAGGCATTGGCAAGAGCACCCTCCTGCTGCAGACTGCCGCGCATCTAGCCAAGCACAAGCCCACCCTGTATGTGTCGGGGGAGGAGTCAGCCCAGCAGATTAAGCTGCGCGCCGAGCGGCTGGGGGTAGAAAGCGAGCAGCTCTACCTCTTGGCCGAGACCGAGCTGGAGGCCATTGTGGCCGAGATCCAGGCCCTACAGCCGCAGGTGGCGATCATCGACAGCATTCAGGCCATCTTCTGGGGGCAGCTCAGCTCAGCGCCGGGATCCGTTTCCCAGGTGCGGGAATGCGCCGGCCTGTTGATGCGAGTGGCCAAGAAGCTGGGGGTGGCCCTGCTCATCGTTGGCCATGTAACCAAGGATGGATCCCTGGCCGGGCCCAAGGTGTTGGAGCACCTGGTGGATACAGTTTTGTACTTTGAGGGGGATCGCTTCCAGAGCCACCGCCTGTTGCGCGCCGTCAAAAATCGCTTTGGGGCAGCTCAGGAAATTGGCGTTTTCGAGATGACTGCCTCTGGCTTGGTGGAGGTGGACAATCCCTCGCAGCTTTTTTTAAGCAGTCGGGATCAGGTTACGCCGGGAACAGCTACTATCGTCGCCTGGGAGGGCACTCGCCCCTTGGTGGTAGAGGTGCAAGCCCTAGTCAGCCCCACCAGCTACAGCTCCCCCCGCCGCACTGCTACGGGCATCGAGCTCAACCGCTTCCTACAGATCTTGGCAGTGCTGGAAAAACGGGTAGGGATCCCGCTTTCCAAGTACGATGCCTACGTCGCCTCCGCCGGGGGCATCCAGGTGTCCGAGCCCGCTACCGACTTGGGGGTGGCCGTGGCGGTGGCCGCTAGCTTCCGGGATCGCCAGGTGGATCCCTTCACGGTCTTGATTGGGGAGGTGGGGTTAGGGGGGCAGGTGCGCCCGGTGGCCCAGTTGGAGCAGCGCCTCAAGGAAGCGAGCAAGCTGGGCTTCCGCCACGCCATCATCCCCAACAGCCCCGTCTTGGCCGATGCGGGCCTGCGCCTGAGCCGAGTGCAGCGGCTGCTGGAGGCTCTGCTGGTAGCTCTGCCTAGCTCCGAGTCCGAAGCCCCACCTTGCCTTGTTGCTGAAGCCAGCTATGGGAGAACGTCCTAGAATGGGGGTTTACGAACGGCAACCGGATCCCTGGGCAGGCGGGCACACTATTAGCGTTGGCGAGGGATCGAGCTATAGCGCTGGTAGCCCTGTTTCTCTTCGTGGTGGACCTCATCGTCTCCAGCATGAACGCCTAGGCAGAGCGATAGCTGCTCTTCCTAGGAAATCTGACCAAGAGGCTCCGAGGTAGCAGCCTGTAGGTGACTGCCCTATCGCTGTAGGGGGCAAAGCCGCCCTGGGGCAGGTGGCCAGGGGGCAGGGCTTTGGATCCAGTTTTTTGGTAGAATTCGGTAGCCCCTTGCGGCTGACGGGATCTAGAGAGCGGCGATCCGCAAGGTCGGCTGACTAGAAGGGTTGCAGGGTGAGGTCAACTCGTGCGAATTGCGGTTGATGCCATGGGGGGCGACTACGCTCCCGCGGAGATTGTCAAGGGCGCCCTACTGGCCCAGCAGCAGCTGCAATTGGAGATTGCGCTGGTAGGTCGGCTAGAGGCCCTCGAGCCTTTTTTACCCCGGCCCCTGCCACCTAAGGTTACCCTTGTGCCTGCTGAGGAAGAGGTGGGCATGGCCGAAGAGCCTCTGGCGGTGCGCAGAAAGCCGAAAGCCTCCATCAATGTTTGCATGCAGCAGGTGCGCGCTGGGCAGGCGGATGCAGTGGTGGCTGCCGGCAACACGGGTGCAGCAATGGCGGCTGCTTATCTCCACTTGGGTCGCTTGGCAGGGATTGACCGCCCAGCCATCGCTGCCCTTTTGCCTACCCTCAAGGGAAAGCCAGTGCTGTTGCTGGATGTGGGTGCCAACGTGGACTGCCGGCCCCGCTTTTTGGAACAGTTTGCCCGCATGGGATCCCTCTACTGCCAGTGCGTCCTGGGGATTGAGAAGCCGCGGGTCGGCCTGCTCAACATCGGCGAGGAACCCAACAAGGGCAACGATCTAGCCCTAGCCACCCACCAGCGCCTGGCCCAGTTGCCAGGGATCCACTTTGCCGGCAATGCCGAGGGGCGAGACGTGTTGACCGGGGACTTTGACGTGGTGGTCTGCGACGGCTTTGTCGGCAACGCCCTGCTCAAGTTTGCTGAGAGCGTCGGCCAGGTGATCACTCAGGTGCTGCGGGAAGAGCTGCCCCGGGGCTGGCGCGGCAAGCTGGGTTGCTGGCTGCTCCAGCCTAACCTCCAGCAGGTAAAGCGGCGCATGGACTACGTGGAGTATGGGGGCGCCTTGCTGCTGGGGGTTAACGGCATCTGCGTCATTACCCACGGCAGCTCCAAGGCGCCAATGGTGTACCACGCCATTCGTCTAGCCAAAGAGGCGGCAGAGCAGAAAGTCTTGCAGCGACTGCAGGCGGAAATGGTTGACCCCCGCGAACCTGAAGCCAGCACCGAGCAGCGCCCTGGGAACACCTCCGGTCCCTTGCCGTTGGGATCCCTGGAGCGAGGGGAAGGGTAGGGCCCATGCCCAACAACCGCCTCCCCAGCGTACACCTTGTGGGGGTAGGGGCTGCTCTTCCGGATCCCTGCCTGAGCAACGATGACCTGAGCCGGATGGTTGCCACTTCTGATGAGTGGATTTGGCCTCGCACCGGCATTCGCCAGCGGCGCATTCTGCCCCCGGAGCTGAGTGTAGTGGATCTGGCGGCCCAGGCGGCAAGAGCTGCTCTGGATCAAGCTGGGATCCTGCCGCAGGAGCTCGACTTACTTCTGCTAGCCACTTCCACCGCTGTCGATCGCTTTGGCTCGGCCCCGCGGGTGCAGGCAGCCCTGGGGGCAAGTCGGGCAGTGGCCTTTGACCTAACGGCAGCTTGTACGGGGTTTGTGTTTGCGGTGGCCACAGCGGCCCAGTTTCTGCAAACTGGGCTGTACCGGCGGGCGCTGGTGGTGGCAGCCGATGTGCTCTCTCGCGCCGTCGACTGGACAGACCGCGCCACCTGCGTTTTGTTTGGGGATGGAGCAGGGGCGGTGGTGCTGGAAGCGGGAGAGGTGGGAGCCGATGGGATCCTCAGCATTGAGCTGCGCAGCGATGGCAAGGGCAGCGAGCTACTTAGCTTGGCCATGGCCACCGAAGCTAAGCCCCTGGTGGGATCCCTGCGGGTGGGGCAGTACCGCTGTTGCCCCATCGTCATGAACGGCCGCGAGGTCTATAAGTTTGCCGTCCAGGCGGTGCCAGAGGTTATCGAGAAAGCCCTCCTTCAGGCTGGGATTCCAGCCGAGGCAGTCCAGGGCTACTTCATCCACCAGGCCAACCAGCGCATCCTCGATGCCGTGGCCAAGCGCTTGCAGCTGCAGACCCAGCAGGTGGCCAGCGTCCTGGAGCGCTACGGCAACACCTCCGGCGCCTCGATCCCCATTGCTCTAGCCGAATGGATTGGTCAAGGGCGGTTTGGTCCTGGGGATCTGGGGGTGATGGCGGGCTTTGGCGCCGGCCTCACCTGGGGAGCCATTGTCTTTCGCTGGGGCCGATGAGCTCGGGAGGGGTGGTGATGACCATTGCCTGGATCTATCCTGGTCAGGGATCCCAAGTGGTGGGCATGGGAAGGGATCTCCAAGACTGGCCAGGAGCTGCCCAGAAGTTGGCTTTGGCGCGGGAGGTGCTGGGGTGGGATCCCTTGGCCCTTTCCGAGGAGCAGATCCACCAGACCCGCTATACGCAGCCGGCCTTGTTTACCGTGTCGGCCCTCTTGAGCGACTACCTCTATGCCCAGGGCCAGACGCCTGGCTGCACTGCTGGCCACAGCCTGGGGGAGTACAGTGCCCTCTATGCCGCTGGAGTGTTTGATTTTGAAGCCGGCCTGCGGCTGGTGAGCCTACGAGGCCAACTGATGGAGCGGGCAGGGGATCCCCCTGGCAGCATGGCAGCGGTGATTGGGTTTGATCGCACCAAGCTGGAGCACCTCTGCCAGATGACCCCCAACGTTACCATTGCCAACGACAACAGCCCGGAGCAGGTGGTAATCAGCGGCTCGGTGGAGGGGGTGCAGGCTGTCTGTGAGCAGTTGCAGGCCAAGCGCACCGTTCCCCTCAAAGTCAGCGGCGCCTTCCACTCCCCTTTTATGCAGGCAGCAGCAGAAAAGTTTGCCCACCGGTTGCGGGAAGTTGAGTTTCAGACACCCCGGGTGCCGGTCTATAGCAATTGCACCGCCACGGCCAGCCGCGATCCCCAGACCCTCAAACAGGCGCTGCTGGCCCAGATGACAGCCCCTGTGCGGTGGCGAGAAACGGTGCTGCAGATGGCTGCCGACGGCGTTCAAGAGGTGTGGGAAATTGGCCCTGGCAACGTGCTGACGGGCCTGGTGAAGCGGACAGCGCCCAGCTTGCGACGGCGCAACATCAGCAGCCTCAGCGACTACCCAGCGGGCAGCTAGAGCCCAAAGCGTTGGGATAGAGGCGGCTACTTCCGTGCTATGTGTAGTCGAGGGGGGCTTGGGGGCAACCATGGCGGCCAACTCCATTCGCTTTGGCACCGACGGCTGGCGAGCAGTCATTGCCGAGGGCTTTACGTTTCAGAACTTGGCCCTTGCCGCCCAAGCCAGCGCCCAGGTGTTGGCCCGCACCTATCCTGGCGAAGGGATCCTCATTGGCTACGACAACCGTTTTCTCTCTGAACGCTTTGCGGCCCACGCAGCTGAGGTGGTGGCTCGACTGGGGATCCCCGTCTACCTCTCCGCCTGTGCGGCCCCAACGCCGGCCTTTAGTTGGGGAGCCAAAGAGCAGGGCTGCCATGGCGCCCTGGTCATTACCGCCAGCCACAACCCGCCCCACTATTCCGGCCTTAAGGTCAAAGGTGGCTTTGGCGGCTCTGTGCCCCCGGAGGTCACCGCTGCCATTGAGCAGGAGCTGAGTAGCCTGCAGCCCCTGGGATCCACCCGCGCCCCTATTCACACCTGGGATCCCTGGCCCGGCTACCTGGCTCAGCTTAGTCGCTTTGTGGATCTAGAAAAGCTTAGAAGCTCCCCAGCCAAGATCTGGGTGGATGTCATGTTTGGTTCCGGCGCCGGTGGCCTCAAGCGGCTGTTGGGGGAGAAGGTGATTGAATTGCAGGCGCGGCGGGATCCCTTGTTTGGCGGAGTCTCACCGGAGCCGCTGCCGCAAAACCTGCAGGCTTCTGCCCAGCTCATTGCCGCCGATCCTGCCCCCTTGAAAATCGGCTTGGTCTTCGATGGCGACGCCGACCGCATTGCTGCCCTCGACGGACAAGGCCATTTTCTCAGCCCCCAGGTGCTCATCCCCATCCTCATCGACCACTTGGCAGGGCGGCGCGGGCTGCGGGGGGAAGTCGTCAAAACCCTCAGTGGCTCGGAGCTGTTTGTCAAGGTGGCCGGGCGCTATGGCCTGCCGGTTACGGAAACACCCGTGGGCTTCAAGTACATTGCCGAGCGCATGCTGAGCACCCAGGTGTTGTTGGGGGGAGAGGAATCGGGTGGCATTGGCTACCTGGGCCACATCCCCGAGCGGGATGCCCTGCTTTCGGCGCTGTACTTGATCGAAGCCGTTACCGAAACCGGGCAAGACCTGAGCGCCCTCTACAGAGCTTTGCAGGAACGCGAGGGGTTTAGCTCGGTTTACCAGCGCCGCGACCTGCCCCTAGGGGATCAAAGTCAACAAACCCAGCTATTCCAACGGCTGCAGAGGGATCCCCCGTCTGAGATTTTGGGACAGAAGGTGATCAAGCATTTCGACAAAGACGGCCACAAGTTTACGCTTGCCGACGGCAGTTGGGTGATGATCCGCGGCAGCGGCACTGAGCCTCTGCTGCGGCTGTATGCGGAAGCCCAAACCGCGGAAGCAGTGAACCATCTTTTGGATTGGGCGGCTGGGCTGCTCAGCAAAAAGGTGGGAGAAAACTGAGGCCTCCCACCATCTCTACTTC
>NZ_JANSJL010000046.1:16990-34608 GCF_047502745.1 Synechococcus sp. F70.1 | reverse complement strand
TTGGCTCGGTCAAAAGTGCCTGGCGGCTCGTAGACAAATTCAAACAGGTTGCCATCGGGATCCTTGCCATAGAAGGAGGCGGTACCGTCTCGGTGGGTGTGGATCTCGCCCACCGGGATCCCCTCTGCTTGCAGGCGCCGATGGTGCTCCTCCAGCTCCTCCCTAGTGCTGAAGACAAAGCCAAAGTGGGGCCCTGCCGCCCGGTAGCCTGGCCCCAACAGCGCCAGCCCGTCGTCCCCAGCTTTCATGTAGGCCCAGTCGGGATCCTTCCAGACATTGACCATCCCCAACTTTTCGTAGAACTCTACCGCTTTGGAGACGTCTCCGACACGGATGGCAACATGTCCCAGTTGCCTAAGTGCCATATCCTCCTCCCTGCTCAATCCCTATAGCCCAGCATAGCCTGCGCAGGAGATCCCCTTCTCCCCAGGAACGGGGAACTTTGTGTGATACAGAGCTAACCTTGCTCCTATGCAGACAACCGGCGCTTATCCCATTGGCTGCTTGGCCAAGAAGCGCTCTAGTTCGTCTAAGGCCTCTGCATCCATTTTGGTTTGCATGGGGCAGAACTTAGGCCCGCACATCGAGCAAAACTCTGCCGTTTTGTAGATATCTGCCGGCAAGGTCTCGTCGTGGTATTCGCGAGCTCGCTCTGGATCTAGGGACAACTCAAATTGTCGATTCCAATCAAAGTTATAGCGGGCTCTAGCCATCTCATCGTCGCGATCCCTGGCCCCAGGCCGATGGCGGGCAATATCCGCAGCATGAGCAGCAATTTTGTAGGCAATGAGGCCATTGCGCACGTCCTCTGCATTGGGTAAACCCAAGTGTTCTTTGGGGGTGACGTAGCAAAGCATTGCCGCCCCATACCAACCGGCCAAGGCCGCCCCAATAGCAGAGCTGATGTGGTCGTAGCCGGCAGCAATATCAGTAACCAAAGGTCCCAAGACGTAGAAGGGAGCCTCGTCGCATTCCTCCATTTGCTTGCGCACGTTAAACTCAATTTGATCCATCGGCACGTGCCCTGGCCCTTCCACCATCACCTGCACATCGTGCTCCCAGGCCATGCGGGTCAACTGGCCCAGGGTTTTTAGCTCGGCCATCTGGGCCTCGTCAGAGGCATCGTGCAAGCATCCCGGTCGCAAGGCATCGCCCAGGCTAAAGGAAACGTCGTATTTCTTGAAGATCTCGATGATGTCGCGGAAGCGGGTATAGAGCGGATTTTGCTTGTGGTGGACCAACATCCAACGGGCTAGGATCCCGCCGCCGCGAGAAACAATGCCCGTTAGCCGGTTGCGCACCAGCGGCAAATGTTGAATGAGGATCCCAGCATGGATGGTCATGTAGTCCACCCCTTGCTGAGCCTGCTTTTCGATAATGTGCAAAATATCCTCTTCTGAAAGCTTTTCGACATTGCCATGGACGCTTTCTAGAGCTTGGTAGATAGGTACCGTGCCGACAGGAATCGGCGAGGCTTGGATAATGGCCGTGCGAATTTCATCCAAATTGCCGCCGCCGGTAGACAGATCCATAACCGTGTCGGCGCCGTATTTGATGGCCAACTTTAGCTTTTCCAGTTCCTCAGCCAAGCTGGAAGAGGTGGGGGAAGCGCCGATGTTGACGTTGACTTTGCAGCGGGAAGCAATCCCAATGCACATCGGCTCGAGGTTGGTGTGGTTGATGTTGGCGGGGATGATCATGCGACCCCGAGCTACTTCCGAGCGGATGAGTTCCGGGGGCAGCTGCTCCCGGCGAGCCACATACTCCATCTCTTCGGTAATGATGCCCTGGCGGGCATAGTGCATCTGAGTAACGTTTGCTTGCCCACGACGGCGGGCCACCCATTCGCTGCGCATGGCCTAACTCCGGTGCTTGCTTGCCTACGCTGGTACGAATCAGATCAGGTTCTGAGGAGGGGAGCCCCCAGATACCTCTAGCGTGCTGTGATCCTATCACCGAATTTTGGGACTTTCCGAAATCTAACAAAGGCTCAGAGGGAACGTTGAGACCAACGGGCTATTGCGCAGAGGAACTCTCGCCTGGCTCCGGCAGGTAGAGTCGGTCTTCTGAGGCATCGTATTCAAAGAGCTCTGCATAGCGGCCCCAGTCAATGGCAGTGGCAAACTGCCGCTCGGCCTCTTCATGCGGGAAATGCTCGTCCCAGAGATCCAAGAAGAAGTCCGCCCGCATGGAGCGGCTGTTTTTTTCTTCCAGAGTCTGCAGGATGCTGCGGAACACGGGCACCCGTGCCAGTAGCTGTTGCCGGAAGAGATCCTTGCTGCGCAGGATGGTGGTGTTGGCAAAGTCTTGGCCAATCTCGGTGAGTTGGACCACCCTGCCGGTTACCTCGGCAAAGCCCAACAGCACTGCTGCATCCAGAATCGGCAGCAGGTCGTCTACGGCCAGTTGCAGCCGTTCAGCCAGCTCGGCAATTTCCACCCGTGCCTGCGGCCATTCCACAATGAGCTCCAGCAGACCGCTGATGCCGCCCACCCGCGCGTGGGGTAGAGGCAAGGCGTAGGGGGAGGGGGCCCTGGGGACAGCCACCTCACTGGTTACCGGGATCTCCGGATTGGTCATGATCTCGTAGATGTAGTCCACCAGGGACTTAAATCGGGGATCCGTACGTTCATGGGGTCGCGGCAGGTCGATTTTCACCTCTCCCCGGATCCGCCCTGGCTTGGAGCCCAGGATCACTACCCGATCCGCCAAAAACACCGCCTCTTCGATGTTGTGGGTCACGATGAGAATGCTCTGGGAAGGGAAGGCGTGGGTGTTCCACAGCTCGTCGATCTCCCCCCGCAGGTTCTCCGCTGTCAGCACGTCCAGGGCGCTGAAGGGCTCGTCCATGAAAAGCACCTTCGGCTCCAAGACAAAGGCGCGGGCAAAGCCCACTCGCTGCTTCATGCCCCCCGAGAGTTCCTTGGGGTAGGCATTCTCAAATCCATCCAGCCCCACCAGGTCGATGGCCTTGAGAGCCTTTTGCCGCCGGATCTCGCGCGGGATCCCTTGCGCTTTTAGCCCCAGCTCCACATTTTCTTGTACTGTCAGCCACGGCAGAAGGGCAAAGCTTTGAAACACCATGGCCACGTCGGGGTTGGGGCCGCGCAGGGGTCGGCCATTGCTCCACACCTGCCCTTGGCTAGGGGGGATCAAGCCTGCCATGATGCGCAGCAGGGTACTCTTGCCGCTGCCGCTGCGCCCCAGCAGAGCCAAGACTTCCCCTGCCCGCACCTCCAAATCAATCTGGCTTAAGACTGTAAACTCTCCCTTGCCCTCGGGCAAAGGAAAGCGCTTGTAGACGTTCTCAACCTTAATCAAAACAGGGGAAGTTGCCGAGCTCATAGATTGATAAAGACTAAAGGTGATATTTTTCCTCTGCCAATTGATACAACCGCCGCCAGAAGAGGCGATTGATGCCTACCACAAACAGACTCATCATGCCAATGCCCAAGGTAATGCGGGGCCAATCTCCCCCTGCGGTTGCTTCGGCAATGTAGGTGCCTAGGCCCGTAGCTTTTAGAGTTGTCGCTCCCCAGGTTACAATCTCGGAGACAATGCTGGCATTCCAAGCACCGCCGCTGGCTGTTATTCCTCCAGTGACCCAGGCGGGGAAGATCCCTGGGATGATCAGCTTTTGCCAGAGCTTCCATCCCTGCAGACCCAAATTCATAGCCATTTCTCGCAAATCGGTGGGGATGCTCTGGGCGCCGGCAATGGAGTTGAAGAGAATGTACCACTGCGCTCCCAGAGACATCAGCAAAATGCTGCCCCACTCAATGCTGATCTGGGCGCGGATGAAAAGCAACGTGGCAAAGGGAAAAAGAAAATTGGCCGGAAAAGCTGCTAGAAACTGCACCACTGGCTGCAGCAGCTTCGCTAGGCGTGGATTAAAGCCAATGGCCACCCCAATTGGCGTCCAGACCACAGTGGCTAAAGCCAAGAGCACGCTAACCCGCAGCAGCGTGAGGATCCCCAGGCCAAAGACTAGCATCACCTCCCCAAAGCCGACGGTGGTGGATACGAAATAGACAATCCAAACCCCAAGGCCGCCAATAGCCAACCAGGAGAGCCGGGTCAATAGCTGCTCACGGCGCCGCTCAGCCTCGGGGCTGAGGGGATCTCCCCAGCGGGGGCGGGTCAGGTAGGCCAACAGCCGATCCACCCCCTCTGCCAAAGGGGAAAACCCCCTGCCAATGAGCCGCGGGATCCGGGCGGTGGTGAGCAGATCATACAGCCAGGACTCCGGCACAGCCGCCCCGGCGCTCTGTTCCAGGCGAAACTTGTCTGACCAAGCAACCAGAGGCCGCCAGAAGAGCTGATCCACCAGCAGGATCACCACTGCCATGGTTAGGATCGCCCACCCCAGCTTGGGCAAGTCCTCGGCTTGAATGGCGGCTTCCACGTAGGATCCCAGGCCCGGCAGGGTATACTCCTGGTTGAGCACGCTAATGGCCTCGCTAGCGGCCACAAAGAACCACCCCCCGCCAAAGCTCATCATGGCGTTCCAGATGAGACCGACCATTGCCGCCGGCAGCTCCAACTGGGTAAAGCGCTGCCAGCCTGAGAGGCGATACAGGGTAGCAGCTTCCACGAGCTCTTGCGGCAAAGTGCGCAGGGACTGGTAGAAGGAAAAGGTCATGTTCCAGACCTGGCTGGTGAAGATGGCAAAGATAGAAGCCGCCTCCAGTCCCAGCAAGCTGCCAGGAAAAAGGGCAATGAAGCCAGTGACAGTAATGGAGAGGAACCCTAACACCGGCACTGATTGCAGGATGTCTAGCAAGGGGATCAAAATTCGCTCTGCCCAGCGACTTTTCGCAGCCACGTACCCGTAGATCAGGGTGAAAAGAGTGGAGAAGGCGAGGGCAATGAACATGCGCAAGGTGGAGCGGGCGGCATAGTAGGGCAGCTTGCGCGGATCCAAGTCGATTCGGGGCACCACGGCTGGCGGCTGAAACTGCTCAAAAGCCCCTGCCCCCACCTGGGCCACTACCGCCAGGAGAACCAACGTGCCGAGAATGATGGCTCCATCGGCAGCCCCTGCTGGCAGCCGTCGAAGCACCTCCGGCGAAGGAAAAGTCCGCATCTCCCTCGAGGCAGCCTACGCCAGCACCCAGTGTACACCTTCCCGCCTAGCCAGAGCGGGAAGCTACCTGACTGGGAGTCTAGTGGCGAAGCTTGGGGCGGAAGAGGTGGGCGTGGTCAGGGCTGTAGAGCCGCGAGCGAGCCAAGCCACCTCCTGCCAGACCCCGCAGCACTGGGCTGATGAGATAGAGCACCGTGCGCTCTAGGCCAGCTTGCCGGCTAAGGGCAGCCATCTCCGCCAGGGATCCCAGCCAGATCTGCTCGTCCGGCCACCCCAAACGGTAGCAAATGGCAACGGGGGTATCGGCGGGATAGTGGGCTAGGAGATCCGCCTGGGCCTGTTCCACGTGGCGAGCGCTCAGGTACAGACACAAAGAGGCGCGGTGAGCCGCTAGACTGGCTAAAGCTTCTGCTTCCGGCACGCGCGTTCGACCGCTGGCACGGGTGAGGATGATGGTCTGCACCACTTCCGGCACCGTCAGCTCTACCCCTAAACGAGCCGCTGCTAGCTGAAAGGCGCTCACCCCTGGCACGATCTCAAAGGGGATCCCTGCCTCAGCCAACCGAACCAGCAGCTCGTGTAGAGCGCCGTAAAGACAGGGATCCCCATCCTGCAGCCGCACCACCCGCAGCCCTGCCTTGACCCGTTCCACAATTTGCGGCAGCAACGTCTCTAGGGTAAGGGAGCGCGTGTCGATGGCCTCAACCCCAGGGCGACAGTGGGCCAGCATTCCCTCTGGCACCAAAGATCCGGCGTAGAAGACTACATCTGCTTGCGAGAGGACTCTCTGGCCGCGCAGGGTTATGAGCTCTGGATCCCCGGGGCCAGCGCCAACAATGTAAACAGGCCAGTAGGGCGAAGGTGACTTGGGCATTGACTCTCTTTCTTTACTCTCGCAGCGTGCCTCCTAACAGGAGGAGCTAGGGGGCTGGGACGAGACGCTGCTGGAGGATTTGGGCTGCCAGCAGCATATCCAAGGGAGTGGTCAGCTTGAGATTGGACTCCTCCCCTTCCACGATGTAAACCGGCCAACCCAGCTTCTCGAATAGAGCCGCATCATCAGTTACCTGCCAACCTTGGGCCAGGGCCTCCCGATGGGCTTGCCACAGCAACGGCAGGCGAAAGCCCTGGGGCGTTTGCGCTGCCCACAGTCGACTGCGCTCTGGCGTCGCTTGGATTTGGATCCCCTTGGGGCCGCTCTCGGTCACTTTAATCGTGTCTTTGACAGGGATCGCCGCAATCAAGCCATCCACTTGCTGTAGGGCAGCGCTGCAGCGATCAAAGAGCGCCGGCGTAGCCAGGCAGCGGGCTCCATCGTGGATCAGCACCCGTTCTACCGTTCCCAGGCTATAGAGATACTCAACTCCCCTGTAAACCGACTCCTGCCGCGTGGCTCCTCCCACCAGAAGCTGTACTGGCTTGGCCGGAGCAACTGCCGCTACGATGGCCTCGATGGCTGGCCAGTCGTGGGGCTGGCAGAGAACGCCAATCCACTCAATGGAGCAGGCCCGAGCTGCAGCTTCCAGCGTCCAAGCCAAAATTGGCCGGCCCAAAAGCGGCAACAGCAGCTTGTTGACTGTCGCCCCCATCCGCTTGCCACTGCCGGCCGCCGGGATCAAGAGGTGCATGAAGCTGCAAGAACATCCAGCCGCTTTCCAGTTTAAAGTAAGGGGGGGCCCGCTTGGCCCCCTTCAGGATTGCCGGCACAGCAACCCTCGGCCCCGCCTCAAGGCTGCTCCAAATTGGCTGCAGCGCTTACAAAATCCGGGTAGGCCACGTTACCGTGCTCGCCCACATCCAAGCCGGCCAGCTCCTCTTCGGCACTGGTGCGCAGGCCAACGGTTGCCTTGAGGATCAAAAACAGGATCAAGCAGGTGATAAAGGGCCAGAAGAAATAGGCTAGAGCCCCCACGACCTGCACCCCAAATTGCGCCCAGGTCACTCCTGACTCGGCATGGGCAAACCAAGGGATCCCTGCCGCCAACAGCCCCCAGATGCCACAGGTACCGTGTACTGAAATGGCGCCCACCGGGTCGTCAACTTTCAGCACCGTATCCAAGATCACCACCGAGATCACCACCAGAATCCCGGCAACCGACCCAATGATCAAAGCTCCCAGCGGGTGGACGGTGTTGCAAGGAGCGGTGATCCCTACCAAGCCGGCCAGTACCCCGTTAGCGGCAAAGGTCATGTCTGGCTTGCCAAAATGCACCCAGCAGGTGATCATCGCGCCAATGGCTCCTGCCGAAGCTGCCAGCAGCGTGTTCATAGCAATCCAGCCAACATCAGGGCTGGCAGCAGTGGTCGAGCCAGCGTTGAATCCAATCCAACCCAAGGTGAGGATGAACACCCCAAGCATCCCCAGGGGCAGGTTGTGCCCAGGAATTGCCCGCGGCTCCCCGTCAGGGCCATACTTGCCAATGCGAGGGCCAACCACCATTGCCCCGGCCAATGCGGCAGCGCCTCCCACTAGGTGCACCACCCCTGACCCGGCAAAGTCGATAAAGCCCAGGTTTTCCAACCAGCCCTTGGTGCCGCCGTTGTAGTCGCCGAACAGGCCATTCCAGGCCCAGCTCCCCGAGATGGGGTAGATCAGCCCAGAGATGACGACAGAGTAGATGAGGTAGGCCACGAACTTGGTGCGCTCCGCCATGGCCCCGGAAACGATGGTGGTAGCGGTGGCGGCAAAGACCATCTGAAAGACGAAGAACGTAAAAGGCCAGTCCCCTGCTTCGTGGGCTTGCTGCCAGCTAAAAGCAAACCAGCTCCTGCCGAAGAAGCCGCCATTCTGGCCAAACATCAGGCCAAACCCAATGAACCAGAAGGCGCAGCAGCCCATGCAGAAGTCCATTAGGTTTTTCATCATGATGTTGGCAGCATTTTTGGAGCGGGTAAAGCCCGTCTCCACCATGGCAAAGCCAGCTTGCATGAAGAACACTAAGGCTGCCGCCACCAGTGTCCAGATGGTGTTGGCGTTTTCCTGGACAGCTTCGGCATCCTGAGCGAAGGCGCTCTCCTGACCAAGTAGAAAAACCAGGGAAATCGTCAGCGCAGCAGCTAAGCCCCACTGGGCTGGTCGCCAGAGCCGCTGCACTACTTGGCCTTTGAGCCTTTGGATCATCATTGTAGACATGTTTTTCGACTCACCTAGCAAGACGGTACTTTTGGCAACGCCATTACAACGAAAAGATACGCCCTGCCACCTCCCAAGCCAAGATGAGGCTGAGGTGAGAGACTGCAAAAACAGCTCCTTCACAGGGCGTCTTGGTTCATTTCACCGGTGCGGATGCGGATGGTTTTCTCGACGGGGCTGATGAAAATCTTGCCGTCCCCAATTTCGCCCGTGCGAGCTGCTGCAATTAGCTTCTCCACCACCGTATCCACCAGGTCATCCTCGACCACGATCTCCACCTTTAGCTTCTGCAGGAACTCGACGGTGTACTCGGATCCCCGATAGCGCTCAGTCTGTCCTTTCTGCCGACCAAACCCCCGCACCTCGGTTACGGTCATGCCGACAATTCCGGCATTAACCAGGGCTACCTTCACCTCATCAAGCTTGAAGGGCCGAATGATAGCTTCAATCTTCTTCATTTGCTTTCTCTGCCCCAGATAGCTCGGCTCACTTTTAGCATCGCTATCCCCCGCAAGTTGTAACTTCAGATACAGTCTTGTGACGGCGAGAGGAGCTTCCCTCTGGGACTATTAGACGAAGGCTGAGTCCTGGAGGAAGCCAGCTTGGCTGTAACGAGAGCCACCGCCAGCCACCACAGCATCTGCACCTGAGGGCGGTACCAGATGGTGTCCACCAGCCCGTGGGCCATCATGCCAGTGCAAGCCGCTAAGCCTGCGGCCACCCACAGGCCCTCGGGATCCCGGGAGCTAAGCAACCGGTTCCAGCATCTCCAGCCGTGATCCCAGAGCACCAGCAAAAACCAGGCAAAAGCCAGGGATCCAAGAAAGCCAGTCTCCACGGTAAGTTGCAGCGGCACGGAATAGGCCCCGAGGGCGCTGAAGTTGCCCCGCTGGTAGAGGGGATAGACGCGGCTAAAGGCAACATTGCCCGGGCCGATCCCCAAGATGGGAAAGTCGCGGATCATGTCCAACACTGCCGCCCAGACGTTGAGACGAAAATTGTTGCTGGTATCCAGCCTTCCCCAAAAGAGACTCCGAACCCTTAGCCGCAGGGGGCGTACCGTCAAGATCGCAAGCAGCAGCGCAGCTGCGCCCCCTCCCAACAAGGTCGGCACTGTCCATCGTCGCCAGCGGGCCGGCAGGCGGGGGGTATGCCATTGCGCCAGCAGCACCGCCATCATTCCCAGCGCTGCTAGGCCGCCAATCCAGGCGCCGCGACTGTAGGTCAGGACCAAGCAGAGGAGGTTGACGGCTGTTGTAAAACCAACTAGGAGCTTTACTCCCCAGCCTGGCCAGAGGAAAACTGCGGCCAGACCTAGAGGAACAAGCGGAACCAGGTAGCCCCCATACAGATTGGGGTTGCGCAGATAGCTGTACACCCGCGTCAGGCCCGCCAAGCCTGACTCCGGATCTACCCAGGTGGCCAGTTCTGCTGCCCCGTAAAAGTATTGCCGCAGGCCATAGATCCCCATCGCCAAGCTGACCAAAAGCAGGGATCCGACAATCCAATCCCGGAACTGGGGCTTGCGCAGCAGACGATGCAACAACAAATAGCCGGCTAGGTAAAGTGTCAGTTTCAGCCAGCCCTCCCGTGCTGCGTAGGAAACCGGGGAGAGAATGGTTGCCAAGGTGGCAATTCCCCAGAAAAGGCCCAGGGGCAGGTGCAGCGGCAGACCCATCGGCATTTCCACCAAAGCGCCCAGGCCCACCAGAGCGGCCATGGCCAGCAAAATTAGCCCCAGGATGCCAGTGGAGCTCTGCGCAGAAAAGACCCAGTAGAGCAACACCAGCCCCAAGCCAAGCCAGTCGCCAGCTTGGACAAGTAAGCTACCTTGGCCCCAGTTTCTTAAGGATCCCAACAGGCCGCCCAGAAAGCTGCCCTGCCACCAGGACTCGATGGGAAAATCCCGCAGCAGCAGAGCTTGCCACGGTTGCCTTGCTTGTTCCACAGCGCTTCTCCTGCCCGCTAGGCGCCTCCTCTTCTTTTCCAAAGTCTATATCCCCAACGGCCAGGGGCAGGAAACCAGAGGCCAAAGGCTAGCTTCTTGTGCTTGGTTGGGATCTCTCCACCTCTTCAGAGTTTAGAGGCGCCGCTCCCGACTGACCTGCGTTGAAGGCTTGGGAATTGCAGTAGTGAATTTGCACGCGGGTGGGCCGTCCTAAAGCCAGAGCGGATCCCAGGCAGCGGGCCAAAACTTGGACTTTGAACTCCAGTTCGCCCCTGCTGTCCATTGCTTGCAATCCTCCCTCGGATCCCATCTCTCAGGATTAATTTAGGAAAAGATTGATGACGGTTCTTCAGTGGGAATACAGAACTTGCCCACCTAGGGAAAAGGTAAAGATCTGCAAAGCTGACACCTTGTTCCAGAGAGGGAAGAAGCTTGAACTTGGCCAGGCTTTCTCTGGGAGGTTTCGGACAAAGCATGATTTAGGTAAAATAACGCCTAGAGAAACTACGGAAAAGGGCAGTATGCCCGTTTACCTTTACTGGGGGGATGACAGCTATCGCTTGATGCAGGCGGTGCAAGAGCTGCGCGATCAAGTGCTGGATCCCAACTGGTCAGCCTTTAACTACGATCGCCTGCCTCCGGAAGCCACGCTTGCTGGTCTCAACCAAGCCATGACGCCGCCTCTGGGATCCAATGCCCGCTTGGTTTGGCTGGAAGAGACAACGCTTACCCAGCATTGCCCGGAAGAGCTATCCAAAGAACTGGAGCGGACGTTAGCCTATTTGCCTCCCACCACCCATTTGCTCTTGACCACTAGCAGCAAGCCGGATGGGCGGCTCAAATCTACCCAGCTCCTAAAAAAAGTGGCCATTGTCCGCGAGTTTTCCCAACTGGCCCCCTGGGATGAAGAGGGCATTCTCAAGCAGGTACACAGCGAGGCCCAGCAGCGGGATCTCAAGCTCAGCCCAGAGGCAGCCCAGAAGTTAGCTGAGGCGGTGGGCAACGATAGTCGCCGATTGGCAATGGAATTGGAAAAGCTGGCTTTGTTTACGGCAGGCCAACGGGATCCCATCTCCCCTGAGCAAATCGAGGCCCTGGTTCCTGCTAGCGCCTACAGCAGCTTTCAACTGGCCGCCTCCCTGCGCCAGGGCAACTTGGATCGGGCCCTGCAGATCCTGACCCATCTGCTGGATGCCAACGAGCCAGCCCTGAAGATTCTAGCGGTTTTGGTGGGCCAATTCCGCACCTGGCTGTGGGTGCGGCTGCTGCTTGAAGAAGGAGAACGGGATCCCAAAGTCATCGCCCAAAAAGCAGAGATCGCCAATCCCAACCGGGTTTACTTCTTACAGAAAGAGGTGGGATCCCTAAAAAGCTCGGCGCTGCTGGGGGTGATGGAGCAACTTTTACAACTGGAATATCAGCTCAAGCAAGGTCAGCCAGAGCGAGAAGTGTTTCAAGAGGCTCTGATTCAGATCGTGGCTATTCTCCAGAAATCTTGAACTTCTCCGCCCTTGTTGCTCAGTCTAGGGACAGTTCTGACAATTCTCTGAGCTTCGGTACTCAAAGCAGATAGAGCAGGATAAATAGCACAATCCACACCCCATCCACAAAGTGCCAATAGATCTCAGCGGCCTCGACGCCAAAGTGATGTTGGGCACTGTAGTGCCCTGGCTTCAGGGATCGCCAAAGCACCGCCAAAATAAACAGCAACCCTGCTGCCACGTGCAGCCCGTGAAACCCGGTCAAGACATAGAAGGTGCTGGCAAACAAATTGGTGGTGAGGCCAAACTCCAGGTGGCTGTACTCGTAGAGCTGCCCAGCCAGGAAGATGGCACCCATCAGGGCAGTGAGAGCAAACCACAGTCTCAGGCCCTTGACATCATCGGCCTTGATGGCCAACCCGGCTTTGTGAATAACCAAGCTGCTGGATAGCAAAATCACCGTGTTGATGCTGGGCAAAAGCAACTCCAACTCCGGCGTCCCTTCCGGTGGCCAGACTGGGGCGGTAAGGCTGTAGGCCAAGTAGGCCATGAACAGGCCCAAGAATAGACAGCCTTCCGCTACCAGGAACATCAATAGACCAAAAACGCGATGATCTGGGTGCTCAGCATGAGCGGCGTGAGCCTGAGGGTGACCGAGCATCACAGCATCAGAACTGAGGGATCCTTGCATATTCTTGCCCAATCAAACCGATCGCGTTAGCGGGACGTAGTCCTTTTCTTGAATTCCTCCCAAGACCATGGGGGCAGGCCAGCCGAGATCAAGACAGGAATAGGGATACCCACCCACCAAGCCACTGGCTAAGAAGAGGTAGTCTCCGCTTCTGCCAACGCCAGCTCCCGCAAGCTCTTCAACTGGGCAGCAAAGTAATCTAAGGTTTCCTTGCTGTGCAGGCCGTAGTCGTAGGGACCAGTCAGCAGAACGGGATCCCCGTAGAAGTTGTGGGGGGGCGGTGGGGAAGAGGTCGTCCACTCCAGCGTCAAGGCCTGCCAGGGGTTGTCTCCGGCCTTGGGACCGGCCACCCAGGAGTAGATGGCGTTAACCAAGAAGGGCAGCGTGGAAATGGCCAGAATAAACGCCCCCACGGAGCTAATCCAGTTGAGGTCGGCAAATTGGGGATCGTACTGGGCTACGCGGCGGGGCATCCCCATCAGGCCCAGCTTGTGCATTGGCAAAAAGCACATGTTGAAGCCGACAAAGGTTAGCGCAAAATGCACCCGCCCCCAGAACTCGTTCAGCAGCCGCCCGGTCATCTTGGGGAACCAGTGGTAGATGCCGGCATAGATCCCGAACACGCTGCCGCCGAACAACACGTAGTGCAGGTGGGCCACCACAAAGTAGGTATCGTGGACGTGAATATCCAGGGGCACTGAAGCGAGGATAATGCCGCTCAACCCCCCAATGACAAACATCGAGATAAAGCCAAGGCTAAACAGCATGGCCGACCGGAAGTGGATTTTGCCGCCCCACAAAGTAGCTAGCCAACTAAACACCTTGATCCCCGTGGGAACAGCAACGGACATAGTAGCAATCATGAAGAACACCCGCATCCAGTCCGGGGTGCCGCTGGTAAACATGTGGTGCGCCCAGACGATCAACCCCAAAAAGCAAATAGCCAAGCTGGAATAGGCGATGGCCTTGTAGGCAAAGATAGGTCTGCGGGCATGCACCGGCAAAATCTCGGAGATGATACCGAAGACCGGCAAGATCATGATGTAAACCGCCGGGTGGGAGTAAAACCAGAACATGTGCTGGTACACCACCGGATCCCCGCCACCGCTGGGGTTAAAAAAGGACGTGCCCGCCAACAGGTCAAAACTCAGCAAGATCAACGCGCCAGCCAAAACCGGTGTTGCAATGAGGGTGAGAACAGACGCTGCTAGCATGGCCCAGCAAAACAGCGGCATGTCCTGCATCCTCATGCCGGGCATGCGCATTTTCAGGATGGTGGTGATGAAGTTAACTGCGCCTAGGATTGAAGACGTCCCCGCCAGCAAGATACTCAGGATCCAGAGCTCTTCCCCCACCTTGCCGCTAACTAAACTCAGAGGCGGGTAGGAAGTCCAGCCAGCAGATGGGGGTTCTAGAAACAAGCTAGCCAAGAGCAAGATCCCAGTAGGCGGAACCAGCCAAAAGGCCACTGCATTGAGCTTGGGAAAGGCCATGTCCCGCGCCCCAATCATCAGCGGCACGAGGTAATTGCCGAAGCCCCCCACCAAAGCCGGCACAATCCACAAAAAGATCATGATCGTGGCGTGCAGGGTAAAGGCGCCATTGTACCGCTCAAAGCCAAGAAAGTCCGCCTCTGGGGTAGCCAGTTCGGCTCGTACTGCTACAGCCAGCGCTCCCCCCACCAAGTAGAAGAAAAAGGTGGTCACCAAATACTGGATCCCGATGACCTTGTGATCCGTGGAGAAGGTCAAGAAGCGCCACCAAGGTTCTGCAGGCGGATCCAAGCTGCTCCTGGGGGCAGCAACGAGGCTAGGATTGTCCTGTAGCTGAGTCATTGCAAAAAAGCTCCTAGTTTCAGCCTGTTCCCGTTCGCGTCAGCGGGACGGAGTCCTTGTGGAGTTTGAGAGAGGTCAAATCCGCAGGCGAGACCCCCAAACGCTGGTGGTGGACTTGGGCAAAAGCCGAAGCAGCCGCAGGGGAATCAGCCAGAGGGTGATGATGGGTGGTAGGAGAGTCTGCAGCAAGAGCTAGGGCACTGCTATCGCCGCGAGCGGCTAAAAGTTGCTCCTGCTGCCAGTGCTCGAAGTCTTCTGGTCTTTCCACAATCAATTGCGTAGCCATCACCCCGTGGTAGGGGCCGCACAGCTCCGCACAAATGATGGGGTAAGTCCCCAACTGGGTAGGCACAAACTCCAGGTGGGTCTCTCGGCCTGGAATGAGATCCTGCTTTAGGCGAAATTGCGGCACCCAGAAGGCATGGTTGACATCAAGGGCCGTCATATTCAAGCGCACCCGCCTGTTGAGGGGAAGGTGCAGCTCGCTAGTCACCAAGCCCGATTCATAGGTAAACAGCCAACCGTATTGCATGCCCTGCACCTGAACGACCAGATCCAGCTGGCCCATCTCTTTCCCAGGTAGCACCACAGGGGTATAGGCATAGCCCGGCTCCCCTGCCTTGGCTTCCTCGGAAGAGCCCATCCCCATGGCCGCGTGCATATGCCCGCCCACATTGGTGCCTCCGTAAATAGCCTGGTAGACATCTATGCTGGCTAGGCCCAACCAAAGGATGATCAGAGCCGGCACTGCTGTCCACACGATCTCCAACAGCACATTGCCGTGACTGGGATCCCCGTCGCCGTGATCCCTCCGTCGCTTGCGGTAGCGGATGACACAGTAGAGGAGCACCCCTTCCACCACTAGAAAGATGCCGGTGGCGATGGTGATGGTGCTGTTGAAGAGGCTATCGAAGAGGGGAGCTGAGTTGGCTGCCGCTTCGGGGAGGAGATGGTGATTCTGGCCATACCAGAGGCTGGCTAGGGCTAACAGAACCCCAATCCCCACCAAAAGGATATTTTTGAGGGCACTCACAGCTGCTCATCCCCCTGCTACTGCCTGCCCACTCCAGCAGATTCTGTCAGCAGAGCCAGAGCAGGCTTGTACTCATTTCCATTCAACTTGCAGGAGCTGGAGAGAAGTGTCTGTCCTTAGGGATCTTTTCGGGATCTCGGTCGGAGCGCCGGATCCCTAGCTTCACAGCGGCCGTCTACTGAGGAAGCGTAGCTCAGCACAAAGAAATTCTTAAAAAGCCTTTGCCAACCGCAAAGCCGCATTTAGAATCCGTTGCAGAAAGACCTGCCTTTTACTTAGTGCAGAGTGTTGGCCTCTTTCCATAGGCAGGCTTGATTGAAGTATTTTTCAACTGCAATGGACCCCTCAATTCCTCGATCTCGCCTCCTCTCTTCTTGTCCCGTTCGCGCCAGCGGGCCGGAGGCCTTTCCCTTGCCAGGGAGGGAGATTTCCCTGCGCATGGGGCGAGCTTTGCTGGGTCTAGCAGCGGCCACTTGGCTGTTGATGGGGCTAGGCAGTGCGACTCGAGTCATGAATGCTGGACTTGCCTGTCCAGACTGGCCTCTCTGCTATGGGGAGCTGCTGCCCACCGAGCAGATGAACCTGCAAGTGTTTCTGGAGTGGTTTCACCGCCTGGTGGCTGCCGGTGTGGGCTTGGCCACGCTGGTGCTAGTGGGGTTTGCCTGGCTGAAGCGCAAGGCCTTGCCCAATTGGCTGCCCTGGGGTCTGAGCTGGGCTTTTGTCTTGGTCGTGGCCCAAGGGATCCTGGGCGGGCTGACAGTGACGGAGCTGTTGCGTTTTGACATTGTGACGGCTCACCTGGGCACGGGCCTGCTATTTTTTGCCACGCTGCTCACCCTCGGGTTGCTCGTTTTGCCGCGCTTTGCTTCTTCCATTCGCGATATTCGGCCGGAGGCCTTGGAGGGGAGAGCTGCAGTTGGCTATTTGCCTTGGCTGGGTTTGGTGGCGGTGTTGCTGGTGTATGTCCAGAGTCTGCTGGGGGCCTTGGTGGCCTCGCGATGGGCTTTGCACCAGTGCTTGGCTGCGGGCGAGTTGTGTGGGGTCATGAACAGCCACTTGCTGGGAGTAGCTCCAGCCACGCTAGCGGTGGTGGGGGTGGCGGCGGCCACAGGTCGGCGGCGGGTCCCAAAGATTCTCAAGCTGCTGGGCTATGGGTCGGTGGGGCTTTTGCTCGCCCAGGTGGGGGTTGGTGTTCTCACCTATCGCTACCGGCTGCAGGTGGAGCCCTTGACGGTAGCCCACCAGATGGTTGGGGCAGCTTTGCTGGGGTGTTTGCTGGGCTTTACGGTGCTGGCCTGGCGCCTGCGCAACAGTGCCCCTAGGCAGGGAGAAGACAGGGCTGGCACTCAGCCAGGGGCCGCGGCTGTAGCAATGGACTGGTGAGTAGTTCCATGGCAGAGATCCTTCAAAGCTACCGCCCAGCCGCTTGCCATTCGCGCCAGCGGGCCGGAGGCCTTAACGCCACGCCAGGGGCTAGTCAGTGCCCAAGCCTAGGCCAACTTTTGCGCAGCTATAGCCAGTTGGTGAAGCCGAAGATCATCGCCTTGCTGTTGGTGACCACGGCTGGCGCCATGTGGATGGCAGGCAATACGGATCCGTTCAAGTTTGGCGTCACCCTCCTAGGGGGTGGGATGGCGGCAGCAGCAGCCAATGTCCTCAACATGGTGTACGACGCCGATATCGACCGGCTGATGGAGCGAACCTGCCACCGTCCTCTGCCTGCTGGCCGCATTCAGGCGCGCCACGCTCTGGTGTTTGCCGGGATCCTTACCCTGGTCTCCTTCAGCTTACTGGCCTATTTCACCAACCTCCTGGCCGCTGGTCTGGCCATGGCAGGGATCCTAGTGTACGTAGGGGTCTATACCCACTGGCTGAAGCGCTCCAGCCCCCAGAACATCGTGATCGGCGGAGCTGCGGGGGCGATCCCGCCTTTGGTGGGCTGGGCAGCAGCTACGGGCAAGCTGAGCTGGGCCGCCTGGGTGATGTTTGCCATCATCTTTCTGTGGACCCCGCCCCACTTCTGGGCTTTGGCGATTCTAAAGCAAGAAGACTATGCCCGCGCCGGCGTGCCCATGCTGCCGGTGGTAGCAGGAGAAAGGCCAACTGCCGCTCAAATTCTTCTCTACGCGCTGCTGGTGGTTCCGGTTAGCTTGTTGTTGGTCTACCCCTTGCACGTACTGGGATCCTTGTACCTAAGCGCGGCAGTGCTGCTGGGATCCCTTTTGGTTTGGAAAGCCATGCAGCTGTTGCGGAGGCCGCAGGATCGGGAGCGGGCAGCCTCTCTCTTCACCTTTGCCAACCTCTACTTGCTGCTGTTGTGCGGCGCCATGGGCTTGGACAGGTGGTCGTTGACCCACGCCCTCTGGGAGCAAGCTCTTGCCTCTCTCCAGGGGATCTATGCCCCTCTAGTG
>NZ_JANSJL010000046.1:0-16890 GCF_047502745.1 Synechococcus sp. F70.1 | reverse complement strand
GGGCTTGCGAAAAACTGTTCTATTGCCCACCCTTGTTTTGCGATACTGCTTGCTACGGGTGGGTATGTTTGAGAGCAACAGCACGATAGCGATGCAGCCTCTGGTCAAAGGGCGGCCTCAACGTCTTCGAGGCCAGCCAAGCTTAGCAGGGTTCCACCTCTCCTGGGGCCTCCTAGTCAACTTGCTCTGGGCTCTGCCTGCCCTTGCCCAAGCGGAAGTGCCTGACTCTGCCCCCTCCCTCCTCTTAGATAGCCGAGCCATCCGCACTCCCAACCTGCCTCCCACCCTCTCTGTTCCTCCCGGAGCCCGCCCTGCTACTCCCCCCCCAGTCCCGCAGGGGGCCACCAAAGCGGAAGAATTAGTGGCGCCTCAATCCCCTTTGGAGGTGCGTATTGAGCGGAGGGAGGGCCTATCTCTCCAAGAGGCGCTGGAGATTGCCGTTGCCCAAAACCCGGCAGTACAGCAAGCAAGGCTAGCCGTCAAACGGGCTGAAGCCGGCGTGGCCTTGGCGCAAGCAGCCTTTGCCCCTACCCTCTCCACGCGCGTCAACTACCAGTACAGCGAACCTCCTGCCCCCGGCAGCGGGCCCAGCCGCCCATCCCATACCCTCTCGGCCAGCGTGTTGCGGCTAGACTACACAGCCTTCGACAACGGGGTCAGGGCGCAAAACCTGAAGCTTGCTGAGGAAGCTCTGCGCGTTGCCCAACTGCAGCTCGAGCAAACCCTGCAGACAGTGAAACAAGCTGTGGCCAACGCCTACTACGACCTGCAGAGCGCTGATGCCCGCGTGGCCATTAGCCAGGCTGCGGTTGCCAGTTCTGAGGCCACCCTGCGGGATGCCCAAGCCCGCGAACGGGCCGGTGTGGGTACCCGCTTCGAGATCCTCCAGGCAGAGACTGAATTGGCCAACAACCGACAAGCCCTGCTGGCAGCCCAAAACGACCAACAACTGAGTCGTCGCCGCCTAGCCGAACTGCTGAACTTTCCCAGTCCCACCGATGTGCTGGCTGAAGAGCCTGTCGAGCCGATGGGAGAGTGGGATCTGAGCCTAGAGGAAACCATTGTTGCTGCCTTTGCCAAGCGTCAAGAGCTGGAGCGCCAGCGCCGAGAGCTGGAGCAAGCCCAAGCTCGGCTGCGCCTAGCCCAAGCTAGCAACGGTCCCCAAATTAGTTTGTTCGCCAGTCTCGACGCGGCAAACGATTTTAGGGCCGACCGCAACAGTTTCGATGTCGGCTATTCGGTTGGCGCTAACTTTAACTTGACCTGGTTTGATGGGGGAAGGGCGGAGGCCCAGGCTCGCCAAGCCGAGATCGACAGGCAGGCGGCTGTGAGCAATTTCGTTGGCACTCGGAATGAAATTCAACGCAGCGTAGAAGAGGCCTTCCTCACCCTCAGCTCTAGCCGGGAACGGATTGAGACGGCCAAAGTGGCCATCGCCTCGGCAGAAGAAAGTTTGCGGCTAGCACGGCTGCGCCTTCAGGCTGGTGTAGGCACACAGACAGAGGTGATCAACGCCGAGGCCGCCCTCACGACTGCTCGGGGCAATCTTGCCAATGCGGTGATTGCCTACAACCGTGCTCTGACCCAGCTGCGGCGGGCCATCGGCAGCCTCTAGGGATCCCTAGAGCTTGCGGGAGTAGTACTCAACTACCAACAGCTCGTTGACGGGCGCGCAGATTTGCTCGCGCGAAGGCAGATCCTTAATGCGGCCGCGCAGCTTCTCCTTGTCAAACTCCAGGTAATCCGGCAAAAACAGCCCTGGGTACTCGGCGTAGGCAGCCACCAGCCTGCGGGAGGACTCCTTGTTCCTCACTGTAATCACATCGCCCACCTTGCATTCATAGCTGGGAATGGTTACCTTGCGGCCGTTAACTTCAATGTGGCCGTGGGTCACCAACTGCCGCGCCGCCGGAATCGTCGGGGCCATGCCAAGGCGAAACACAATGCAGTCCAGACGCATCTCCAGAAGCTGCAGCAGAGCTAGCCCCGTAGATCCCTTGGAGCGGCGTGCCTTGCGCATGTAGCGGATCATCTGCCGCTCGCTCACCCCGTAGTTAAAGCGGACTTTTTGCTTTTCTTCTAGGCGGATGGCGTATTCAGACTTTTTCTTGCGCTCCGCCCCATGCACACCTGGGGGGTTGGTGTTTTTGGGGCGCTTGCGAGTCAGGCCAGGCAGGTCAAGCCCTCCGAAACGGCGAATGATCCTCAAACGGGGTCCTGTATAGCGAGACATGCAGGCTTTCTCCAAAAGCAGCAGATAAAAGTTAAGTGAAGCGCCAAAAAATTGGCGATCTCCTATATTAAGCTCTCAGCCCCTTTTTAGGGCAAGGGAGCCGCTGCCATCAGTCGCGGCGAAGCTTCAATTGGGTGCGGATGAAGGCGCGATCCTCGCTGAGCAGGCCGTTGAGGGTGCGCCGCTCCCCCAAGATGGGATCCGGATCCAAGCCAATGGCCTCTAGATCTGCCACCACCATCAGCTCCACCAGTTGGGCAAAAGTTACCTTGGGCTGCCACCCCAGCACCCGCTTGGCCTTGGAGGCGTCCCCCAAGAGCAGATCCACCTCCGTTGGGCGGTAGTAGCGGGGATCGATCTCAATGAGCACGCGATCCTTGTAGACTCCCTGTTCTTCCAGTCCGGATCCCCGCCAGGTAATGGGCATGCCCACCAGAGCAAAAGCCCGTTCTGCAAACTCCCGCACGCTGTGGGTTTCGCCAGTAGCCAGCACGTAGTCGTCTGGCTGGGGCTGCTGCAGCATCATCCACATTCCCTCGACGTAGTCTTTGGCGTAGCCCCAGTCCCGCTTGGCATCCAGGTTGCCTAGATAAAGCTTGTCCTGCTTGCCGGCTACAATACGGCTGACGGCACGAGTGATCTTGCGGGTAACAAAGGTCTCGCCTCGCCGCGGGCTTTCGTGGTTAAACAAAATGCCGTTGCAAGCAAAGAGGTTGTAGGCTTCGCGGTAGTTGACCGTCTGCCAGTAGGCGTAGACCTTAGCACAGGCGTAGGGACTGCGGGGATAGAAGGGGGTGGTCTCTTTTTGCGGGATCTCCTGCACCAGACCAAACATCTCCGAGGAGCCGGCCTGGTAAAACTTCACCCGGATCCCAGTGCGCTGTTGGTAGTCGCGGATGGCCTCCAGGAGGCGTAGGGTGCCCATGGCTACTGAATCAACAGTATATTCCGGGGCATCGAAACTCACCCGCACGTGGGATTGGGCCCCCAGGTTGTACACCTCCGTCGGCTGCACCTGCTCCAAGATCCTGCGCAGGGTGGTGCCATCGGTGAGATCCCCGTAGTGGAGAAACAGCCTAGCCGTGGGATCGTGGGCGTCCACGTAGAGGTGGTCAATACGGTCGGTGTTGAAGGTGCTGGCCCGGCGGATAATGCCGTGGACTTCGTAGCCTTTTTGCAACAACAGCTCGGCCAGGTAAGAGCCATCCTGGCCAGTAATGCCAGTAATCAAGGCACGTTGGGTCATGGGGTTAGCACCCGTAGGACAGCAAATTGCCCAGCTCAAAACCTAGAGCTGCAGCTCCTAAGGCAAAAATTATAAGGCACGCCTTCTGTAGGGGAACTAACGCCTAGGAAGAGCCAAGCTGACGCTCTTTAACCTGCTGCAGGGCTGGGCTCAGGGCCACCGGCCACGGATCCGGCTGGCGCAGTTGCCGCACCCCTGGCGGTAAGCGCAGCACCGAGGCGCGGCTAGTGCGGGCGATGGCTTCTAGATCAGGCAGAGGCTCCAGCAGCACGCCCCGGCGCATGATCTGGCGCAGCAGCGGTTCGTAGCCAGGGGGTGAGGTCTCGTCAGCGTGGCCGAGCAAGTCTCCCTCTGGGCCGCGGAAGATTTGCTTACGTCCTGGCAGGGTGGCTTTGGCAAAGGAGGCCTTAGCCACGGGAATCCCGTTGATCTCCACCAATTTGTACACTCCGTTCACCCCCTCGCCGGTAACCAGGCGGGTGCCAACCCCATAGCCGCTAATCGGTGCCTGGGAGCGGTGCAACCGCTCGATCTCGTATTCATCCAGATCGCCACTGACAAACACCGGCGCCCCCTGGGGCAGGATGGCCTTGACCTGGCGGGAGAGGGCTTCCAGATCGCCAGAGTCGATACGCACGCCACCAATTTCGCCTCGGGATCCCAGTTGATCCGGCTGGGTGGCTGCAAAGAGCTGGGCGGCGGTGCGCGCCCCTTGGATGGGATCGTAGGTGTCAATCAGCAGAACCGCTTGGGGAAAGTAGCGCCGGAAAGCTTGAAAAGCACGGGTCTCATCCCCCGAGAGAGCGGCAATGGCCATCACGAGAGAATGGGCCATCGTGCCCGCTGGCTTGCGTCTCAATTTCAGGGCTGCCAAGACATTGGAGGTGGCATTGAACCCCGCCGCCAGAGCTGCCCGCGCTGCCCACAGCCCTGCTTGGGGGCTGAAGGCCCGCCGTGTGCCAAACTCCAACAAAATGGCCTCATCTCCAGCAGCATCGCGCATGCGGGCCGCCTTGGTGGCAATCAGGGTTTGGTAGTTGAAGGTCGTCAGCAAGTAGGTTTCCACCAGTTGCGCTTGCCAGAGAGGAGCCTCCACCCGCAGCAGAGGCTCGTTGGCAAAGACGGCTGTTCCCTCGGGTACCGCCCACACATCCCCCTCAAAGCGGCAGCTAGCCAGCAGCTCCCAAAAGCGTTGCGGTGCCTCGGCAAAAATGCCCGTCTCCCGTAGTGCCTGCAGGGCTTCCGGCGGAAAGTGCAACTGCTGTAGGTATTCCACCGCTTGGGCTAGCCCCATGGCGATGAGGTAGCCATAGTCCGTGGGCAAGCGCCGCACAAATAGCTCAAAGGCCGCTGGCTGATTCTCCAGGCCCTCCCCCACGTAGCAGGCGGCCATGGTGAACTGGTAGAGATCTGTCAGCAGGCCATAGTCTTGAGGCTGTAGGGAGGAAAAGTCTGGGCTGACCATGGAACCCTCAAGCAAGCCAGGGAGGCAGCATGCAAAAAGCGGTTGCCCAAGTTAGAGCTACCATGGTAGCAAGTTCAGCCTGCCAGGGATCCCTAGAAACGGGAAGCGCCATGGACACCTCTGCTCCGCAGTTGACAACTCCGGTGCCGCCACCTCTGCCTCTCCCCTCCCACTTTGATCCTGAGCGGGTGGGGGAAATTTGGCGGGTGTCCTACCAACAGCGGGCGCTGGAGGCGGAGCAGTGGGCCCGGGAGTACCGCATCCCACCAGCGGCAGCAGATCGAGTACGGGTGGGCCTGTTGCTGATTGATGTGCAAAACACCTTCTGCATTCCTGGCTTTGAGCTGTTTGTGGGGGGGCCCAGCGGCCTGGGGGCCGTGGAGGACAATCGCCGCCTGTGCGAGTTTATCTATCGCAACCTGGCCCACATCACTCAGATCGTGGCCACCTTGGACACCCACACCGCTATGCAGATCTTCCACCCCATCTTTTGGGTGGATGCCCAGGGATCTCACCCCGAGCCAGCTACAGCCATCTCGGCAGATGAGGTCCGCTCGGGCCGCTGGCAAGTCAACCCTGCCATGGCCGCCAACCTCACCCAGGGGGATCTGAGGCGGCTGCAGGCCTATGTCCTCCACTATGCTGAGCAATTGGAGAAAGGGGGAAAATATCCCCTCATAGTCTGGCCCTACCATTCCATGCTTGGCGGGATTGGCCATGCGCTGGTGCCGGCAGTGGAGGAGGCAATTTTCTTCCACGCCATTGCCCGCTGCAGCCAGCCCCGCTTAGAGCTCAAGGGATCCAACCCTTTGACGGAAAATTACTCTGCCCTCAGCCCGGAGGTCTTGACAGGGCCGGAGGGGGATCCCATCGATGAGAAAAATGCATCCCTTATCCGCCACCTCCTGGAATTTGACGCCCTGATTGTCGCTGGCCAAGCCAAAAGCCACTGCGTTGCCTGGACGGTGAGCGACTTGCTGCAGGAGATCCAAGCTAGGGATCCCAGCCTGGCCAAGAAGGTCTACCTTCTGGAAGATTGCACCTCGCCGGTAGTGATCCCTGGCTTGGTCGATTTTAGTGAACAGGCGGAGGCAGCCTTTGCCCGCTTTGCTGCAGCGGGGATGCGGCGAGTGCGCTCTACCGAGCCCCTCTGGAGTTGGCCTGACTTTCCCCGGCCTCTTTAGGATGCGGCAGGACAGCCTGTACGATCGCGTCGGCGGTGATCCCCGCCCCGAAGCCAGTTCCCTGCGCCCCCCCACTGGCGCTCGCGACTTCCTACCGCGGGAGGTTCAGCGGCGGGAAAGGCTGGAGGCGCAGCTAACTCAGGTTTTTCGCCGCTACGGCTATCAACGCATCATCACACCCACCCTGGAGCGGCTGGAGACGCTGCTGGCTGGAGGATCCATCCGCGGCGAGGCCGTGCTGCAACTGCAGGATGGGGAAGGAACGATGCTGGGGCTGCGCCCTGAGTTTACCGCTTCTATTGTGCGGGCGGCGGCTACCCGGCTGGCGGGCGGGCCCCTGCCCCTGCGGCTTTACTATCACGGCAACGTCTTCCGCAATAGCCGGCGGGAGGAGGGATCCTACACTAGCCAAGAGTTTTTCCAGTCTGGGGTGGAGCTCATTGGGGCAGGCGGGTGGCTAGCAGATGCCGAGATCTTGCTGCTTTTGGCCGATTGCGTGCGCGCTGTCGGCCTCAGCAACTGGACGTTACTTTTGGGAGATGTGGGCTTGACCGAGAGCCTGCTCAACCCTGTTGCTCCCAAGGCCCAGGCGGCAGTGCGCCGCGCCATAGCCCAGCTTGACTACGTCTACCTGGAGTCCGCCCCTTTGCCAGAAGCAGCCCGCCAAATTGGCTTGCAGATTCTGGGGCTGCGCGGCCAGCCTGACCAGGTTCTACCTCAGCTTGCCCAGCTTCCGGTGCCGTCGGAGCGGCTGCGGGATCTGCGGCAGTTGTGCCAGATCCTAGAGGCCCATCAGGTGCGGGTGGTGCTAGACCTTAGCTTGCTGCAGACTCTAGCCTACTACACCGGCATTGTCTTCCAGGCAGTGGTGGGGGGAGAGGTCATCGCCCTGGGCGGGCGCTACGACCGGCTCTATGCCCTCTATAGCCCGCAGCAACTCGAGCAGCCAGGGATTGGTTTTACCCTCCTGCCAGATACCCTGCTGCGGCTTTTGCCCCCCGATGCTCAGGCCGAGGCCGCGACCTGCAAGCGGTTGGTGGTGCCGCTGGTGCCGGCAGGGATCCCGGCAGCCCTAGCCTTGGCTGCCCGCTGGCGGGAGTCAGAGGCGGTGGAGCTGGAGTTGCTGGATCGGACGCCCGAAGAGATCGAGGCCTACGCCCGCCAGTGCCGGATCCCCGAGATTGCCTGGGTGCAGGCTGATGGCAGCTACCACATCTCCCACGTGGACTAAATATCCAGAGCCGCCAGATCCAACTGGCCGCTGTGGGCTTCAATAAATTCCCGCCTGGGGCCGACGGCATCGCCCATCAAGATGGTGAAGATGCGATCCGCCTCGGCGGCATCCTCGATGGTGATTTGCTTGAGAACGCGCGTTGCCGGGTTCATGGTGGTTTCCCAGAGCTGCTCCGGCATCATTTCCCCCAAGCCCTTGAAGCGCTGGATGGTGTACTTGGCGTTGGCCGGCAGGCTGCGCAGAACTTGCTCCTTTTCCGCCTCGTTGTAGCAGTAGCGCACATTGTTGCGGCCCCACTCAATCTTGTAGAGGGGCGGACAGGCAATGTAGACGTAGCCCTGCTCCAAGAGCGCCTTCTGATAGCGGTAAAAGAAGGTAAGCAGCAGGGTGCGAATGTGGCTGCCGTCCACGTCGGCGTCGGTCATGAGGATGATGCGGTGGTAGCGCAGCTGGCTGGGATCAAACTCTTCCCCCTTGACCCCCAAGCCCAGCGCCGTGATCATGGCCTGAATCTCAGCGTTTTTGTAGATCTTGGCGGGATCGGCCTTCTCGATGTTGAGGATCTTGCCGCGCAAGGGCAGTACTGCCTGGAACTGGCGATCCCGGCCCTGCTTGGCGCTGCCTCCTGCCGAGTCGCCCTCGACCAAATACACCTCCGACTCTGCGGGGTCGCGGCAACTGCAGTCGGCCAGTTTCCCCGGCAGCGTGGAGGACTCCAAAGCCGACTTGCGGCGCACCAATTCCCGGGCCCGGCGGGCCGCCTCGGCGGCGTTGAAGGACTGGATGGCCTTGTCGACAATCCCCCTAGCCACGTTGGGGTTGAACTCGAGGTACTCCGTGAGGGCCTCCGAGACAATGGTCTGGACAATGCCCCGCACCTCGGTGTTGCCCAACTTGGTTTTGGTCTGCCCCTCAAACTCGGGGTTGGGCACCTTGACCGAGACAATGGCCGTCAACCCCTCCCGCACGTTTTCGCCCGCCAGGTTGGGATCAGAATCTTTGAGTTTGTTGAGCTTGCGGGCTTGGCTGTTGATGGTGAGGGTGAGGGCAGTCTTCAATCCCTCCAGGTGGGTGCCCCCTTCGGTGGTGCGGATGTTGTTGGCAAAGCCAATGACCGTATCGGTGTAGACATCTCCACACCACTGTAGGGCGGCTTCTACCTCAACCCCATCCCGCTCCCCGTGGATGTAGATAACGTCGGCGTGGAGGGGGGTTTTCTCGTGGTTAATAAAAGCCACGTATTCCTTAATGCCACCCGTAAATTGATAAACTTCGCAGCGGACGGGATCCCGCCGCAGATCGCTGAGGGTAATCTTCAAGCCGGCGTTGAGATAGGCCAGCTCCCGAAAACGGCTGGCTAGCAGATCGTAGTCAAACTCCCGCTCGGGGAAAATCAGGGCATCTGGCTTAAAGCGTACCTCTGTGCCTCGCTGGTGAGATCCCGGAGGCTGCGGCTCAGCCTTTAGGGATCCCACGACTGCCCCCCGCTCAAAGCGCTGAAAATAAACCTTGCCATCCCGCCAGACTCTGGCCTCTAGCCACTCCGAGAGGGCATTTACTACTGAGACGCCAACGCCGTGCAGCCCCCCGGAGACTTTGTAGCCGCCTCCCCCAAACTTGCCGCCGGCATGCAACACGGTCATGACCGTCACTAGCGCCGGCTGCCCTGTTTTTGGGTGGATGTCTACCGGGATGCCGCGGCCATTGTCCAGCACCGCCACTGAACCGTCGGGGTAGAGGGTAACCTGGATCTCGTTGCAGTAGCCGGCCAGGGCCTCGTCGACCGAGTTGTCCACCACCTCATGCACCAAGTGGTGCAATCCCTTTGGCCCCGTGGAGCCAATGTACATACCAGGCCGCCTGCGCACAGCCTCCAAGCCCTCTAGAACTTGGATCTGCTCCGCACCGTAGTTTTCTGTCATTGCAATATCGCAGCCTCGCTAGCACAAGTCCGGAAAAATTGACTCTTGAGGCCAGAGAAGAGGCCATTACCCAAAACACTGCCGCCATGATAGCACAAAAGCCTAGAAGGGCAAAACAGCGGCCTTCGAGGGCCGACTTAGCCAGGGGGTGCAGGAGGGCTAGCTGTCTGGGCCAAGAAAGCTCTCCACCAGGCCCGGTGGCGGCTGCACCTGCAGTTGGCCTTTTTCCAGATCCACCACCGGCACCAGAGCTTTCACGAAGGGGATCAACACCTGCCGCTTGTCGGGAGTAGAGATCTCCAAGACATCTTGGCCACCAGCCCAGATGGCCGAAACATGCCCCAGCAGCCGCCCTTGATGGTAGACGGCTAGACCAATGAGATCGCGGTAGTGGTACTCCTCCGGCCCCAGGGAGGGGCGCTGGGAAGCAGGCACCAGCACTTTAGCGCCCACCCAAGCCTCTGCCGCTGTGCGATCCGGGATCCCTTCTAGCCGCACCAAGTACAGGCCCTTGTTCGGAAAAAACCGCCCCTCAACTAGAGAATGCAGGAGGGGCTCGGGGTCGCTATCCCGCTGCAGCCAGCGGGGCCCTGGCTGGGTGAAGCGCTCCGGAAAATCCGACCAACACTTAACTCGCAGCCAGCCCCGTAGGCCGTGGGCCGCCACCACCTGTCCCACCAGCAGCCACGCGCGATCCCTAGACATGGCGCTAACCAAAGCCAGGTCGCCACAAGAATACTAATCCTGGACGCAGACGACCTGCTGCGTCTGGGCAGATTGCTCAGCAGCTTCGGCCACAGCAAGGGCGTGGAGCATTTTCTCAGTATCCACGTAAAGAGGGCTGCCCTGTCGCAGGTGATCTAGCACCAGGCGGGTATCTTGCTCAAACAGGCCGCGGCGGGAGCCAGTCTCGAGGGGGTGGGCGCTGCCGGGACGCAACAGCGTCGCCTCTTCGCCGTTGATTAACAGGCCACCGCGCTGGCCATGGAACTCCAGTAGGCGCTGGGAACACCACAGCGAATCCCCTTTGCCGTAGGTCAACACCGCCAGCAGCCCGTTGGCAAAACTCAGTTGGGCCGTGCAGTAGCAACTGCTGTAGCGGTGGGGCAGGTCTGGACCGTCGTAGCGCAGTTGACAGCTCACCCGCTCTACTTTCCCCAACAGGTCCACCAGGCGGTGGATGCGGGAGACAGCCCCCATGAGAGGAAAGCCGAAGAGGTCGGGCCGATAAGTCCAGCGGTCAGGGGCAGGGTGGGTGGCAGTGAGGGTAATGTAGCGAACGGCAAGCAACTTGCCCAGCCCTGCCAGCTCCCGTCTCAGCAACTGGTGAACGCCGCTGAGGAGCTCGATGTGCTCCACATGCAACAGCAGCCGCCGTTCCGCGGCCAATTGCACCAGCGAACGAGCTTCGGCAGCGCTGAAGGCCAGGGGATATTCCACAACAGTGTGGATCCCGGCTTCCAGAGCGGCACGGGCGATGGCTGCATGATCCCGATTGATGGTGCTGACAAACACCAAATCCAGCCGCTGCTCGCAAAACAGGGAAGACCAGTCGGAATAGGCAGTAGCCCCAAACTCAGCAGCAAAGGCGGCACTTCGCTGGGGCGTTCGGCCAGCAACAGCCACAATTTGCACCTGCTCATCTTTGCGCAAGGCCTCTGCCCGTGAGCGAGCTGCGTAGCCAGTGCCGATGATCCCCACCCGCAAGGTCTGTCTCCTCTCGTAGCCCGTTTCTGTCTGTAGCATCCCATAGAGCCCCACAACAGGGATCTTGCCCTCTCCAGCTTGTCCGGGAAGATCCCTGCTCCCCCGCCAAAGCTCTAGCCCCTTAGCTTCCAAACACGCTGACAATGCGGCGCATCGCCTCCTCCACGTTGGCGCGGCTGTTAAAAGCCGACAGGCGCAGATAGCCCTCGCCAGCGCTGCCAAAGCCAGATCCGGGGGTGCCCACCACATGGCAGGTGTGCAGCAGCTTGTCGAAAAACTCCCAACTACTTAGCCCCTCCGGGGCTTTTACCCAAACGTAGGGAGCGTTGACGCCGCCGTAGGCCTGGAGGCCGGCTTTGGCCAACTGCTCACGAATGATGCGGGCATTCTCCAGGTAAAACTGCACCAGAGCCCGCACCTGGGCCTGCCCCTCCTCAGAGTAGACAGCCTCAGCCCCTCGCTGCACAATGTAGGCTACACCGTTGAACTTGGTGGACTGGCGGCGATACCACAGGCTCCACAGATCCACCCAGGAGCCATCGGCAGCTTGGCCTCGCAGCGACTTGGGCACCACCGTAAAGGCGCAGCGGGTGCCGGTAAAGCCAGCCGTTTTGGAGAAGGAGCGAAACTCGATGGCACATTCCCTGGCCCCTGGGATCTCGTAGATGGAGTGCGGGATCCCGGGCTCGGTAATGTAGGCCTCGTAGGCGGCATCAAAGAGGATGAGCGAGTTGTGGGCGCGGGCATAGTCCACCCAGGCCTGCAGATGCTCCCGCGTGGCCACGGCGCCGGTGGGGTTGTTGGGAAAGCAGAGGTAGATGACGTCCACCTTTTGCTCGGGCAGGCTGGCGGTGAAGTGGTTTTCCGCCGTCAGCGGCAGATAGACCAGGCCCTCGTATTCGCCCCGCTCGTTGGCTGGCCCCGTATGGCCCGCCATCACATTGGTGTCCACGTAAACCGGATAGACAGGATCCGTGATGGCAATGGTGTTGTCGTGGCCGAGAATATCCAGAATGTTGCCGCAGTCGCACTTGGAGCCATCAGAGATGAAGATCTCGGAAGCGTCGATGTCGCAGCCGCGGGCCTGAAAGTCGTGCTGGGCAATGGCCTGGCGCAGCCACTCGTAGCCCTGTTCCGGTCCATAGCCGCGGAAGGTAGCCCGATCCCCCATCTCCTCCACGGCCCGGATCATAGCGGCTCGACAGGCTGCCGGCAGGGGCTCGGTGACATCGCCAATGCCCATCTTGATGATCTGAGCTTCGGGATGGGCGGCGGCGAAGGCCTGCACGCGCCGGGCAATTTCGGGAAAGAGATAGCCAGCCTTGAGCTTGAGGAAATGGTCGTTGATCCTGGCCATAGGAGTTGAGCGCTGCAAAGAACCGTCGGCCCTCCAGTGTAGCCGAAGCCAATTCCCCGCTGCTTACCAGCTCACAGCCCTAGCCTCTCCAGGCTGAAGGCGCCCACTGGCGAGGTCAGTTGAAACTCCCCCCGCTCTTGCGTCAGGCCCACCGGGCGACTGGGGAAGGCCACCAGGATCCCTTCCAGGCGCAGTGACCCCGCCAGGGGATCGTAGGCCAAGCGCAGCTCTAAATCCCGCAGGTCGCGGCGTACCTCAAGGCGGCGGATCCCTGCCTCCGTCAGGCCCAGGCGGAGCCGCCAGTGGTTTTGCCACTGCGTGCCAAGGGTGGCATCCAGGTCAAGGCCGTAGGTGGAAATTCCTCCCGACCGGGGATCGTAAACTGCCTGCAGCGCGTAGCTAATCCCCGGCTCATAGCGGTCTAGACCCGAGCGTTGATCCCGGTTGAAGGTGGTGCTGCTGCGCCCCCGGTACTCCAGCCGAATGGGTTGCCATTGCCCCTTGTTGAGGTCGTAGGAAGTTTGCACCTGGACGTTGAACAGCTCGGGCACGGTGTTCCAGGTAAAGTTGGCGTTGAGGGCATCCCACCTTTGGGCGACGAAGTCATAGCCAAGGGTGGTGTCAAAGCGCAGCAGGTTCCTCACCTGCGCCTGCAGCTCCTGCAGGTTACGGGAGGCAATTGCTTCCAAGTCCTCCGGCGTGTCGTCGGGAAAAGTCAGGGCTATGGGCAGCTCGCCGGGCAGGTCATCTTCAAAGACAAGGTAGCCGGGAGGCGCGTTGGGCAAGAAATTGCGCGGGGTGAAGAAGCTAATGCTGGCGTTGAGGCGATCTACATCTTGGGGGCTGGCGGAAAGGGTTTGAAAAGGAGCGGAGTTGTTGCCGTAGAAGGTGCGGCTGTAGCGCAGGTCGATGGTGTTCCATTCAGCAGGCTTGAAGCTAAGGCGGGGGTTGAGGCTGACGGTGGACTCCTGGTTGGGAGTGGAGTATAGGACTTGAGTGTAATCGATGGAACCCGGTATGAAGGTGATCCAAGGAGCCGGTTGAATGTCGTTGAACTGAAGGCTGGAGCGCAGCTCGTAGCGATTGAAAAAGTTGAGGCCAGATCCCCCTTCTCGATTCGGCTGTTGCTCTTGGGTCAGGGTGAGGGCGCTGCTGAGGAAGATATCGGGGCTGAGGCGGAGGAGATCGGGGTTGAAGGCCAGCTCGAAATTGCGGCGCGGCTCGGTGTCGCCGTTGGAGCTGCTGTAGGCGCGGTAGGCCAGGCGGTAGGTGCCACCCCAGCCAGGGGGGGTGAGCTGGGTGCCCAGCGTCAGCCGCGCGTCGGCAAAGTCTGGCCCGTCTTTGACGCTTACCCGCTGGTTGTAGTCCAAGCGCAGATCCGACTGCAGCCAAGGCACGCCCCCATAGCGCTGCACGTGACTAAGAGTGAGGGGAAAGGTGTAGGTGCCGTTCTCCTGGGATCCGCTGCGGTTGATGTTGAGGGTGGTGGTCGAGAGATCCCCCTGGAAGGTGGCATTGAGGCGGAGATCGGCATTGTCGTTGCGCCCGCCGGCAGGGCGGTAGGTGTTGTCCAGGTTGAGGTTAAGCTGTCCCCGCAGTTGGCCTTCTTGGCCGAAGATGTTGGCGGCGTAGAAGTCGAAATTGTGGTCAAGGCGGAGGCGGCTAGAAAAGCGCTGCTCGTCGGCCTCGGTTACCAGGTAAAACTGGGCCCGCCCATAGTTGACGCTGTCGGGGATGGGGAGGATGTAGTCGTGGACAAAGCCAAGGCCCAGGCCTTTCTTCTGCAAGACATCCAGCCGCAGGCCGCCAAAGTTGTACTCGTTGAAGCGGTAGGCCCAACTGGACTTGACAAACACTCCTTCCGCCTTGCTCCGCCCTGGCAGCACCCACTGGTGATCTCGCAGGCTGTAAATGAAAAGGGGCAGGTAGGCAATCTGCAGCCCCGCCCGCAGTTCGCCCTCCTTGCCCAGCTCGCCGCCAGCAAAGACGCGGGCATTGTAAACGATAACCTGGTTGTCGGGAAACACCTCCACCCGATCCCCTTGCACGTAGTGGGTGATGGGCGGCTCTGGTGAGGTGGTGAGGGTTGCCTTCTCAAGGAAGATCTGATCCCCCAACAGGGCGGTGGTCTTTTGGCTGCGCACAAAGATCTTGGTGCCCGGCTCCTCCCCAGGCAGGATCACCAGCGAGTTTTCAAATTGAGCCCTGCGACCAGGGATATCCAAGTCCAGGTTTTGCCCCTCAATTTGCCGGATCCCGCGCCCCTGCGGCCCAGGAGGCCACTCCATGCGAAAAGGGCCCTCGCTGCGCAGGCGCCGTTCCCGCCGGTAAAACACCAGCCGCTCGCCGCTGATGCGGGTGCCGTCAGCCAGCTGGATCTGGGCGTTCCCCTCGGCAATACCCACATCTTGTTCAGCAAGGTAGCTGAGCACATCCCCGCTGACATTGACTTGATCCGGGTCAAGAGGGATCTGCCGTTGGACAGTGGTGGCCAGTTGCTGGCGAATTTGGGATCCCTGGCCGGCAGGGGGAGCAGCTTCTGGGCTTAGGTCCCGCAGCAGGGGGAACCGCTCCAACAACTGGGGAGCCAGGAGAGATCCGGCAGTGGGGGTGAATATCTCCGTCCCGCTTTGAGCGGTTCTCTGAGGGCTAGTATTCAAGTTCCCGCCGGCTGGCGAGGTCAACGCCGTCTCTTGCCCTTGAGCATTGGCCAGGCTCTCGGCAGGGGACAGGCCCCTTGCTTCGTTGGGCTGCTCTTCTACCTGCAAGTCAGCAGCTCGGGAAGTTATAGGCCAAAAGGAGCGAAGAGAGTCCAGAGTAGGAATAGCTGCAGTAGGCCGGGAAGACGGTGTTGCCTGGGCCTGTTGCGCCTGCTGCCGTGCATGGGCTGCTGCCCCCTCGGCCAAGAGCCGCTGTAGCCGCTGCCGGCTGAGCTCTTCTGGCGTGAGGGCCTTTTCAGGAGGGGTGCTAGACGGCGGGGAGGATGGAGCGATGGGATCCCCCAACAAGCTGGCGCCGGTGGGAGCAACCGGTTCTGGGCTGGCAGCTCGGTGAGCCAGTTGTAGCTGCTGGGCCGAGGTTTGCGCTGCCCAAAAGCGCTGATAGCCCTCTAGGTTGGTAGGCAGGGGATCCGGCTGGGCAAAGACCGCCCTCCCCGTTCCCACCCACAGGGAGCTGCCCCAGCAAAGGGCTAGCCACCTTGCCCATGGGCTGAAGCCCTGCGAGAAGCTACCAGATCTCACCGCAAAAACCGCCACAGCAGACCGAGGCCCACCCCACCGAAAATCATGTTCGGCAGCCAGGCAGCTAGCCAGGGATCGACGTACCCAACTCGACCCATCGCACGTCCCAGGCTCATCAGTACATAGTAAACAAACACCAGAACAATCGCTAGCGCCACACTGCCGTAACGGCCAGTCTGCCGCACCGTCTGCAAGCCCAGGGGCGCCGCTACCAAGATGGCAAAAAAGCTGGCCAAAGGAATGGCGAACTTGAGGTGGTATTCCGTCAGGCAGCGGGCCACATCGGCAGCAGGACGTTGCTCCTTCCGGTATCGCTGACATTGCTCCCACAGCTCTGCTGCCCGTTGCTCCTGGGGCACTCTTTCGGCATACACCGGGCCCACCAACTGGTTGACAATGTTGAGCTCCATCTCTGCCACGTGGCCTTCGTAGTAGGTGCGCCCCTGCTCGTCATAGCGACGGATCACCACCCCTTGCAAATGCCACACCTGGCCCACCCGTTGGGCCCTTTGGGCTGAGATCACTTGCGGGTAGCGCAGATGGCCCGTCTCAGCCTTGCGATCCAAAATCAACAAGTCCTGCATCAAGCCTGTCTTTGGGTCCATCGAGCCAACGTGAAACCAGAGGTCGCTGTCCACCCGGACCACCTCTCCGGGGTTGAAGGGAAGAGCATCCTGGGCCAGGATGAGGTTGGTGTTGAGGGTCTTCACCTTTTGGTTGGTCTGGGGCACAATCACCTCATGGGTAAAGAGCGCTAGGCCGCTAATCAGCAGGCCAATGCCGAGCAGGGGAATTAACACTTTGCGGTAGGGGATCCCAGCCGCCCGCAGCGCCGTCATCTCGCTATCAGCTCCCATCCTGCCCAGGGTAAGCAGGGTGGCAAAGAGGGCAGCAATGGGAAAGGTAACCACCAAAATAGCCGGCAAGTTGAGGAGGAGAATGTGCAAAATTGTTAGAGGAGGAGCTCCTTTTTTCACCAGCAAATCGGCATAGATAAAAAGCTGGTTGCCCAGCATCATCACTGCGCCCCCCGCCACTCCCAGGAAGAAGGGGCGGATCATCTCCTTAAAAAGATAAAACTCCAAAAAAAAGCCTCCAAGCCTCAGGGATCCCCAAAAGCTCCCCTCCCCCGCAGCAGCTTTGCGCCGTTTACCCTTGGTCAATTGGGTGGGCATTTGCCTTGACCACCTCGGACTGGAGTGCAACTTTAACCGCCCCAGCCGGCACAGACGACGGAAGGCAAGGGCTGGATCCCTTCAGAGGGCATCGGTGAGGCGAAATTGAACCATCCCCTGCCGCT
>NZ_JANSJL010000045.1:0-2301 GCF_047502745.1 Synechococcus sp. F70.1 | reverse complement strand
GATCCGGGTCCTGGAGATGTAACGGTCCCGGTCATAGGCCTCATCCGGGATCCCCTGCCGAAGGACTTCGAGGTCGAAGACGCCCACGAGCGAGTCGCCGCACCCGATGCGGTGGTCCAGGAAGGTGAGGGGTCTGCCCGGCACCTGGCTTTCGATCCACAGGGCGACCTTGCACAGCTCCACGGCCAGGGGGTTTTTGTCCACGCCGTAGATGCAGTGGGCGATGACGTCCCGCACGGCCTCGCGCAGGGCCTCGGGAGAAGGCTCGTCCTCACCGGCGCGGACGCGGGCGAGTTCCCGGCCCAGGCGCCGGGCGGCCGCAAGCAGGAAGTGACCCGAGCCGCAGGCGGGGTCGAGAACGCGGATGGACAGAAGAGCGTGTTCGGCAAATAGCGAATGGCGAACGGCGAATGGGGTTGATTGCCAGGCTACGGCGATCTCCTTCTCCGTTGGAGACTGCGTTCCAGGTTGTTGAGCTGCTTGCCCAGTATCTGAAGCTCCTCCAGGATCGCTTGCGCGGCTTCCTGCGGGCACAGGTTGATCTCGACGCTGAGCATCAGAAGGGTCTCCAGCTCGGTGCGACTGCCATTGGCCTGGCGGAGAAAGTGGATGAACTCTGCCGTGTAACGGCGTCCCCAACCCTCGGCGATGTTGGCCGGGATCGAAATCGCCGCTCGGCGCATCTGGCTGGTCAGACCGTAGAGTTCCGAGGGAGGGAACCCCTCGGTCAGAAGGTAGACCTGCTTGACGACCTGCATGGCTTTTTGCCACACCTCCAGATCGCGATAGTCGTGGAAGGATTTCATGGACAAATCGCTCCTGAATAGCTTTTGGCACCATTCGCCATTCACAATTCGCCATTCGCTTTGCCTCGGAAAGCCGTTCTTCGATGACGGGCTCGAGTGCCGAGCGAATCAGCTCTCCGACAAGTTCTGCGGGGGTGTAGTAGGAGCCCGTAGACTTGCGCTCCGTCCCCCGCGCGAAGTCGAAGGTCTTGCCTGCAGGATGGTCCAGGATGACAGGGTGGTTGTCCAGCAGGCTCTCGTAGACCGAGCCGAGTTCCTCCACGTCCAGGGCCGCGTAGTTCACCCGCCGCTGGGTGTGTGTCTCCTCGTCGTAGTAGTAGACCAGGTGCCGGAAGGCCTCGAGGAGATCTCGGTTGGAGATGGTCCAGCTCTCGAGGGCGAGCGGTTCGAAGAGGCCGCCGTCCAGCACGGGGAGGCCCAGGAGGGTCGCCAGGGGCTTGCCGTCGGCCTGGGGCACCGGCGTCGAATCCCGCAGGAGGTGCCAGAGGACCCGGAGCCCGCACCACAGGTCATCGTGGTTCGTGTAAGCCTCCCGCCGGTCCACGAGCCGCTTGAGGCGGGTGATGCTGTAGTGTTCCCGGTAGAGGTCATTTCCGCTGAGAAGGCCCCGCTCTTCGGTCACCAGCAGGAAAAGGAACCGATACACCAGCCGCAGAAGGTCTCGATAGAGCTCTTCCGCGCGCACGCTCTCGGTCGCGGGCCTATGGCGCAGAAATCCGTTGGCGAGGAGGATCAAGCACTTTTCGACCCCGTCCCGGAGGCGGTCCCGTGCGCGGTTGCCCTGCTCCACCGCCTGCTCGTGGTAACGCTCGAGCCAGCACGTGGGTGCATCCTCGATCCCCTTCGGAAGGCGGGTCCGGTGGAGGAGGCGGTAGAGAAGGACGAAGTCGATGAAGCGCTCCTCTTCGAAGATGGCCTCCAGGTCGAAGGCCACGTAGGCCTGGCGGCGTAAGAGGGTGGACTTGCGCAGGAGCCGCAGTTCGAGGCCGTTCGTGACGATGCCCCAGAGGTGATCCGACCGGTTCAGGAACTCCTGCAGGAGCGCGTGAGGGGAGACCCGGGGCCGGCCCGAGGGGTCCACCCGGTCCAGGCTCCGGCGGGCGCCCACGATGTGGACAGGCGGGGCGTCCTCATTCTCGCCAGCCCGATGGGAGATGGGGAAGGATTGGCCGCCCAGCTCGTAGGAACGAGGATTGTAGTGGAGTTCGTAACCTAGCAGCCCCATGAACGGGATGACCCACCGCTCGCGGGTGAGGGTCGTGGTGGGGTCGCCTTCAGGGAGACGCTCGAGGCCCTGTCGGAAGACGGCGTAGAGGCCGCGGGCATCCCGGTAGACGGCGGCGATCTCAGCCGTGAGCGAGCGTCCGGCGGGGAAGCCGAAGTCGGCAGGCTTCTGCCCTGGAAGCGCCTCCTGATCCAGGCGCTCCAGGATGTCTGGGCCCAGGAGCCCGCCCTCCAGCCACACCGCAGGGCCTCTCCGAGGCACCCGCTCCCC
>NZ_JANSJL010000044.1:0-2303 GCF_047502745.1 Synechococcus sp. F70.1 | reverse complement strand
GGAAGTTCTCGCCGTACTGCTCGCGCATGCGTTGGTAGGCTTGCCACTGCTCGCCGTAGCGGTCATACGCCGCGCGCTTTTCGGGGTCCGACAGCACCTGATAGGCTTCGTTGATCTCTTTGAACTTCTCTTCGGCGGCTTTGTCGCCGGGGTTGACATCGGGGTGATACTTGCGCGCGAGTTTGCGGTACGCCGCTTTGATTTCCTTCTCGTCGGCGTCCCGCGAGACGCCCAGAACCTGGTAGTAGTCCTTGAAGTCGCGCATCGGTTTCACCCCCTACAGGGGCGCGGCGGGGTCGCCGCCGCGCCATAGGCGTTTACTTCTCCTCGCGGTACTCGGCGTCGATCACATCGTCGCCGCCTGTGCCGCTGGTCGCGCCTGCGGTTGCGCCTGTGTCGCTGGCGTAGCCTGCCGTGCGCTGCTGGTAGAGTTGCTCCATGATGCGGTAGGTCAGGCTCTCCAGTTCGCTCATCAGGCTGATGGCGCGTTCGGCGTTCTGCTGCTGAATCGCCTCGCGGATGTCGCGGATGAGCGTCTCAGCGCGTTCGCGGTCGCTTGCGCTAATCGCCTCGCCCTGCTCCTTGAGCAGTCGCTCGGTATCGATGGCAAGCCGTTCGGCGCGGTTGAGTTGCTCGGCTTGCTCGCGCAGTTGGCGGTCGCGTTCGGCGTTCGCCTCCGCTTCGCGCACCATGCGCTCGACTTCCTCGCGCGTGAGGTTCGTCGAGCCTGTGATGCGGATGCTCTGCTGGCGTCCCGTGCCGAGGTCCTTCGCCGAGACCTGCAGGATGCCGTTGGCGTCGATGTCGAAGGTCACCTCGATTTGCGGCACGCCTGCAGGCGCGGGCGGGATGCCATCGAGGTGGAACACGCCGAGCAGTTTGTTGTCGCGCGCCATCGGTCGCTCGCCCTGATAGACGCGCACCTCGACGCTGGTCTGCCCATCGGCGGCGGTGGTGAAGATTTCGCTCTTGCGCGTCGGAATGGTCGTGTTGCGCGGGATCAGCACGGTGAAGATGCCGCCCTTGGTCTCGATGCCCAGCGAGAGCGGGGTGACATCCAGCAGCACGATGTCCTTGACCTCGCCCGACAGCACGCCCGCCTGAATCGCCGCGCCGATGGCGACCACCTCGTCGGGGTTAACGCCCTTATGCGGCTCCTTGCCCGTGATCTGGCGCACCATCTCCTGCACTTTGGGGATGCGCGTCGAGCCACCCACCAGCACCACCTCGTCGACATCGCTCGGCTTGAGACCAGCGTCCTCCAACGCGCGGAAGATGGGTCCCTTGAGCCGCTCGAACAGGTCGGCGCACAGGTCTTCGAACTTCGCGCGGGTGAGCGTCATATCGAGGTGCTTGGGTCCGCTCGCGTCTGCCGTGATGAACGGCAAGTTGATCGTGGTGGTCGTCACGGTGGAGAGTTCGATTTTGGCGCGTTCGGCGGCTTCCTTGAGGCGCTGCAGCGCCTGGCGGTCTTGGCGCAGGTCGATGCCGTGCTCTTTCTTGAACTCGTCGGCGAGGTAATCGACGATGCGCTGGTCGAAGTCGTCGCCGCCAAGGTGCGTATCGCCCGAAGTGGACTTCACCTCGAACACGCCGTCGCCGACTTCCAGAATCGAGACATCGAAGGTGCCACCGCCAAGGTCGAACACGAGGATGGTCTCGTTGGTTTTCTTGTCCAGTCCGTAGGCGAGCGCGGCGGCGGTCGGCTCGTTGATGATGCGCAGCACCTTCAGCCCCGCGATTTCACCCGCGTTTTTGGTGGCGGTGCGCTGTGCGTCGTTGAAGTAGGCGGGCACAGTAATCACCGCCGCGTCCACCTTTTCGCCCAAGTAGGCTTCGGCGTCCGCCTTAAGTTTCTGCAGCACCATCGCCGAGATCTCTTCGGGGCGCAGGGTTTTGTCCAGCGCGGGGATGTATACGGCTGCGTCGCCCTTGCTGTCGGCGACTACCTTGTAGGGCACGCGCTTGCGCTCTTCCTCCACCTCGTCGTAGCGTCGCCCGATGAAGCGTTTGATGGAGAAAATCGTGTTTTCGGGGTTCACGACGGCTTGGCGCTTGGCAGGCGCGCCCACCAGCCGCTCGCCCGTCTTGGTGAAGCCCACCACCGACGGGCACAGGCGACCGCCCTCCGCCGTCGGAATCACCACAGGCTCGCCACCTTCCAGCACGGCAATCACCGAGTTCGTCGTCCCTAAGTCAATCCCAACAACCTTACCCATAGTCAGTGCCTCCTATCGTTATTTTCGTGCGCTGCGGAAAGTTTCCACAGCCTTCGATACTTCACGCGTGGGGGAAAAGTTCCC
>NZ_JANSJL010000043.1:112645-137152 GCF_047502745.1 Synechococcus sp. F70.1 | reverse complement strand
TGCTTCCCCAGGTTTCCTGACTCTACTTCCCCTGGCCCCAGCGCCAGGGGTTTTTCTTTCAGGACATACTGGGCGTATTGAGCAAAGAGGACTCCCAGCGGAGCAGTGCTGGATATTCCCATGGTCAAGATTCGGCCTCTAAGTCCAGAACGAGTTGCCCAAATGGCGGCGGGAGAGGTGATCGACTCCCTGGAGGCAGCCCTGCGGGAATTAATAGAAAACGCCCTCGATGCCCAGGCCAGCCGCGTTCAGGTAGATCTTTGGCCAAGCCGCTGGCAGGTGCGGGTAGCCGATAACGGCCAAGGGATCCCAGGCTCGGAGTTGGAGCAGGTAGCCCGTCGCCATACCACGAGCAAGTGGGATGGGTGCAGCCTAGGGTTTCGCGGAGAAGCTCTGCACAGCCTAGCCCGCTTGGGATCCCTGACCATCCAGACCCGTCATGCCACCGATGAGCATGGCTGGCTGGCCACCTACGACCAGCAGGGGGAGTTGATCCACAAGCAGCCAGCAGCCACCGCTCTGGGGACAGTCGTGACGGTGGCGGATTTGTTTGCTAGCTGGCCCCTGCGCCGCTGTCCCCCGCCCCAGACGCGCTCACTCCTAACCTTGGTCCAGAACGCTGCACTAGCCCATCCAAGGGTTAGCTGGCAAGTCTGCCAGGAGGGGCAGCTGCTACTTAGTCTTTGGCCGGGCCAATCTCTGCAGGATCTTCTCCTGCAAATGTTGCCGCAGGTGGAGCCTTCCGATCTGCGCTACCGGCGCATTCAAGAGGGGGATAGCGACTGGGAGTTGGTGGTGGGCTTGCCGGATCGCCTGCATCGCCCTCGCCCCGATTGGATCCGGGTAGCCGTCAATGGCCGCTTTGTGCAGATGTTGGAGTGGCAACGGTTAATCCAGTCAGTCTTTCAACACGCCTTGCCCCGCCACCGCCATCCTCTGGTAGTGGTGCACCTGCGCCTGCCACCTGAACAGGTGGACTGGAACCGCCATCCAGCTAAGAGCGAGCTCTATCTACAAAAGCCGCAGAAGCGACAGGAGCAATTGCGCCAGTACCTGCAGGATCTTCTGCACGCAGGCTCTGCCCAGTCCAGCCGCCGCTCTCTCCATCTCCTCCGCGCCAGCGAGTCCAAGTCGCTCTACCGGGTTTCAGCTCCCTCCGCCGCCGGCTGCTCCTTGCCCCCCCTGAAGGCGCTAGCCCAACTGCACCGAACCTACATTCTAGCGGAGCACCCCCAGGGGCTGTGGCTAGTGGAGCAACACCTGGCCCACGAGCGAGTGCGCTATGAGGAGATCCAACGGCACTGGCAGCTAGTGGAGCTCGAGACACCAGTCATGTTGCAGGGATTGTCTTCCCAGGCCGTGGAGCAGCTGGAACAGTTGGGGCTAGAGCCGGAACCCTTTGGCCCCGCTACGTATTTGGTGCGCCGCCTGCCGCTAGCTCTCTGCTCGGAAGACCCCGAAGAGGTGCAGGGATCCCTTCTGGAACTCAGCCGCTGCGCGGATCTAGAAGCAGCTCAGGTGGCCCTGGCCTGTCGTGGTGCCTTGCGCAATGGGGTCCCACTTACCCTGGAGCAGATGCAGCAGTTGCTGGATGCCTGGCAGCGCACGGCTAACCCCCACACCTGTCCCCATGGCCGTCCAGTTTATCTAGTTTTGGCCGAAGCCGACTTGGCCCGCTACTTTCGCCGCCGCTGGGGGATCTGCGACCGCCCCCTCTCTGACCCCAAGCTGGGATCCCTGCGGCTGGGAGACAGTTTGGCCGCTCAAGTACGTCGTTCAGCCGGCTTGCCGGTGTTAGATCCCACGGACGAGGTCAACTCTGCTCCTCTATAATTTCAGGGGTGTCAAGCTGCTGGAACGATCCTATGGCTTCCTATCTCAGAACCCCAGAAGAAACCTGGCTGCAGCGCCATGCGCGCCCAATCTTGGTCTTCTTGTCCAGCTTGGGAGTTCTGTTAACAGCCTACCTTACCTACACCAAGCTGACGGAGCAGCCTGCTGCCTTCTGCGGGGGGGATGGGGGGTGTAACCTGGTGCTCTCCAGTCGGTGGGCAGAGTTTTTGGGGATCCCAACCGCAGCCATTGGCCTGCTGGGGTTTCTAGCCGTCTTGGCCCTGGCAGGGCTGCCGGAAGAGATCCCAGGAGTGAAGCGGTGGCGATGGCCAGCCCTGTTTGGCTTGGTTTCCGCCATGACTGTCTTTGAGATGTATATGCTTTACCTGATGGTGGCGGTGCTACGGCAATTCTGCCTGTACTGCACGGCAGCGATGGGGCTGGTAGCGGGGCTGTGGCTCGTCACGGTGTTTGGCCACCGCTGGCTGGACTGGGCCAAGCTGGCTTTCAGTTACATTCTCGTGGGCCTATTTACGTTGGTAGTTACCCTTGGGGTGTACGCCAAGCAGGCTCCTCCGCCCAGCCCCCTAGCGGCAGGCTTAGCAGCCCACCTGCGCAAGATTGGCGCCACCATGTACGGGGCCTATTGGTGCCCCCACTGCCAAGAGCAGAAGGCCTTGTTTGGGTCGGCCTTTGCCCAGATACCCTACGTGGAGTGCTCGCCCAACGGGCCCGGCACGCCTCAGGTTGAGGAATGTACGAAGGCAGGGATCACCAGCTATCCCACTTGGATTATCAATGGCCGCAGTTACGTGGGACTCCGCTCGCTGGAAGCTTTGGCAGTAGCTTCTGGGTACTCCTTCGAGGCGGAGGAAGAGCAGGATTGACCGCTCTGAAGACTGATACAACACTGGACAAAAGCGGACCTTTTCCACAACCCCGCTAGAGGGGTCTCCACCGGCATCACTTCCCGTCGAGCTGTCCTTTTCTTGAGGGTTGCGCCCGTTGCCTACACAGAAACCACGCCGGGTTTGGGCTGCTGGAAAAGTTCGGCTAGAGTCAGAATTAGTAGCTGCGTTTACTTCTTGCCAGGATCCCCATGCTTGCTGCGGCTGCCACGGAAGCACACCTAGAACCCGTTGATTTGGATCGCTTGCTCACGCCTGAAATCCAGCGGCCAGCTCGCTACTTGGGCAAAGAATTCGGGGCTGTCCATCGCCCTTGGGACTCGGCACGGGTGCGTTGGGTGCTAAGTTACCCGGAGCTGTACGAGGTGGGGGCTTCCAACCTGGGCCACATCATCCTCTACAACATCCTCAACGCCCAGCCAGACCAGTTGTGCGACCGCACCTACTTGCCAGGCCCGGATCTGGCGGCTCGGATGCGGCAGCTGGGGATCCCGCTGTTTGCCGTAGAATCGCGTCGCCCCCTGCGCGCTTTCCACATCGTCGGCTTCAGCCTGGCCTATGAGCTAGGGGGCACCAACATCTTAGAGATGCTGGATCTGGCCGGGATCCCGCTCAAGTGGTGGGAACGGCAAGCCTTTACCCCACAAGAGTGTCCCCTCATCTTTGCCGGTGGGCCGACTGCCACCTCCAACCCAGAGCCCTTTGCCGACTTTTTCGATTTCTTCGTCTTCGGGGATGGGGAAGAGGTGCTGCCGGAAATTGGTCAGGTGCTGGCCGGATCCCTGCACAAGCCCCGCCGGGAGGTGCTCTTGGAGCTGGCCCAGGTGCCAGGAGTGTATGTGCCGCAGTTTTACGAGGGGATCCCCCCGCGGCCCATCGTGCCTGGGGTGCCGGAGCGCATTCGCCGCCGCGTAGCGCTGCCCCAACTGCAGTACTCCGTTGGTCTAGTGCCGCTGGTGGCCACCGTCCACGACCGCCTGGTGGTGGAAGTGCGACGTGGCTGTACCCGCGGCTGTCGCTTTTGCCAACCCGGCATGCTCACCCGCCCTGCCCGCGATGTCGATCCGGAAGCGGTAGTGGAGGCGGTGGTGCAGGGCTTGCGCAAGACCGGCTACAACGAGTTTTCTCTTTCTTCTCTCAGCTGCTCTGACTACCTTTCCCTGCCAGCGGTGGGAGCAGAGCTACATAACCGTCTCCTTGGCCAGCACATTGCCCTTTCCCTGCCCAGCCAACGGGTGGATCGCTTTGATGAGAACATTTCCGCCATCATGAAGGGATCCCGCCGCTCGGGGCTGACCTTTGCTCCGGAGGCCGGCACGCAACGGCTGCGGGACATCATCAACAAGGGCCTTAGCGATGCTGACCTCATTCGCGGCATTCGCACTGCAGTCCAGGAGGGCTGGGACAAAATTAAGCTCTACTTCATGATTGGCCTGCCCGGCGAGACTGACGACGATGTGATTGGGATTGCCCGCACGGTCGAGATGCTGCAGCGAGAATGTGCGGCCCTGGGCCGCAAGCGGGTGGAGTTTACCCTCACCCTCTCCAACTTTGTCCCCAAGCCCCACACGCCCTTCCAGTGGCACCGGGTGGACTACGCTGACGTGCGGCGCAAGCAGGATCTGCTGCAAAGGGAACTGCGGCGGCTGCGGGGAGTCAAGGCCCACTTTACCGATATTCGCTTTAGCATCCTGGAGGACTTGATTGGCAAAGGGGATCGCTCCCTGGGCCGCATGATCGAGCAGGCCTGGCGAGCTGGCGCCGGCTTGGATGCCTGGTGGGAAAACATCGACGCCGCCTATGCCGCCTGGGTGAAGGCCTACTGCGGCGAGGCGGTAGATCCCAGCGCCGATCCAGTGGCCCTCTGCGCCTATCTCCCGATGCGCGAATTTGGCCTGGAGGATCCCTTGCCCTGGGATCACATCGATACCGGCATCGACAAGCAATGGCTGCAGAAAGACTACCGCCGCGCCCTGGCAGCGATCACGGTAGAAGACTGCTCCTTCGAGAAGTGCTCCGCCTGCGGCGTCTGCGGCCCCGGCTTTGGCCACAACATTGTCATCCCGCCCCCGCCCGTTCCGCCCTTGCAAAGCCGCCCCACCCCCACCCCCGATCCTCTCGAGCCAGAGCCGCCTGCCCAGCGTTTCCGCATCACCTACAGCAAAACCGGGGATCTGCGTTGGCTAGGCCACCTGGATCTCATGCGCCTATGGGAGCGGGCCTGTCGGCGCGCCGGCTTGCCCCTAGCCTTCAGCGGCGGCTACCACCCCATGCCTCGACTAGCCAACGCCAACGCCCTGCCCATCGGCCAGGAAGGCTACGGCGAAGTCCTCGATCTGGAGTTGCTAAAGCGCCCCGAGGGGCCCGTCACCCCTGACGAACTGCGCGCCCTGCTTGTCGAACAACTGCCGCCAGAAATCTCCATCCGGGCCATCCAAGAGATTGGCCTGCGAGATCCCTCGGCTACCGAAGCCGTCTATGCCGCTGAGTATCAGCTCACTGTAAGTTGCGAGTCGCCCACTGCCGACTGGCCAGCCTGGGTCGCCCAGATCCTGGATGCGCGCGAGATCTGGATTGAAAAAGTCTCCAAGTCGGGCAAAGCTTCTCTCTTCAATGCCCGTCCCCTGCTATACTACCTGGAGTTTCAGGGCTTGGCCCCCGACAGCAGCGCCTACCTCTTCTACCGCGGCAGTTGCCGCAACAACGGCGCCTACCTGCGGCCCAACCAACTGCTGCAAATGGCCGAGGCTCTGGGCTTGCCTCGCTGGACACTGCAGGCGGCCAAACGGCTGCGCTTGTTGTGGGAGGACGGCACCTTGAATTCCGACTGAGGACGGGTGGCAGGATCCCCTGGACAAATCCCCAGTCAGGCTGCGGTATCAGGGTTAGCTGGGCTGAGGGATCCCGCAAGCGCTATAATTTTGCTACCCCTGGCTTCTGCCGCTGCCACCCTTGCTAGCCCTCAACCTGACCCAAGGCAAGATGAGCAGCCAGCAAAAGTCGGGCCAAATTTGAGCTCCCTATCTAGAGCAGGCAGCAGCCGCAACAGGGCCCAGGCGCCAGGTGCTACAAAGAGGTGTGCCTCTTCCAGTTAGACCTAGCTTTTCATTTCTCCCGAGGACAGGCTTCTTTCCTGCAGGCAAGTTATGGGCAAGAGGTGGCTAGGCTGCCACAGGCTCCTCTGCTGGGCTACTTTTTTCCTGCTGCCTGTCTATAAAGTTCGTCGTTGGCCATTGGAGCAGAGCTTAGGGTAATGGACAGCTGCACGATAAGTCAATTTTGTTGTCAAACCGAGCCAATCCTAGAACACCACTTCTCCGAGACGAGGGCAAATCCAAAACCGCAGGCCGTGGGGGCGGGGAGGAAAATGCATGCCTAGGCAGATCGTTATTGCTGAGCAACACCGCATTGCCGCTGTCTTTGCCGAAGACCAAGTCCAAGAGCTGATCATCGCCAGTGGCACCCACCAGGTGGGGGATATCTACGTGGGTGTCATCGAGAACGTCCTGCCCAGCATCGATGCCGCCTTTGTCAATATCGGCTCTGGAGAACGCAACGGGTTTATTCACGTCAGTGACCTAGGCCCGCTGCGCCTCAAACGCAACCAGGCTCCCATTTCCGAACTGGTCCTGCCGCAACAGAAAGTGCTGGTGCAGGTCATGAAAGAGCCCACTGGCAACAAAGGGCCGCGTCTTACGGGAGACCTGGCTCTTCCAGGACGCTACCTGGTGCTGCGACCTTACGGCAAAGGGGTGTATTTGTCTCGCCGCATCGAGGATCGAGAAGAACGCAATCGCCTGAAGTCGCTAGCCATCTTGATTAAGCCCCCCCAAATGGGCCTGTTGGTGCGCACTGAGGCCGAGGGAGTCGCTGAAGAGGCGATGATCGATGACCTGGAGCAATTGAAAAAGCTCTGGGAAGAGATTCAACAGCAGTACCAGGCGGCACGGGGGCCGGGTCTACTGAGGCGAGACGAGGATTTTATCCAGCGGGTGCTGCGGGACGTCTACTCAGACGATGTCAACCGCATTGTTACTGACTCGGCGGCCGGTGCGAAGCGGGTGCGCAGCTATCTGCAAGGCTGGAACAAAGGAAAAATGCCGCCCGGCGTTGTGGTCGAGGTTCACCGTGAGCCCACCCCCATCTTGGAGTATTTCCGGGTCAATGCGGTTATTCGCCAGGCGCTGCGGCCGCGGGTGGATCTACCCTCCGGGGGCTATATCGTCATCGAGCCCACGGAGGCCCTGACCGTGATCGATGTCAACTCTGGCTCTTTCACCCAGTCGGCCACTTCCCGCGAGACGGTGCTGTGGACCAACTGCGAGGCTGCCACCGAGATTGCCCGCCAACTGAGGCTGCGCAACATTGCCGGCGTGATCGTGGTGGATTTCATCGACATGGACTCCCGCCAGGATCAGCTGCTGGTTTTGGAACACTTCAACAAAGCCCTTGCCCATGACAAGGCCCGCCCCCAGGTGGTTCAGCTCTCAGAGTTGGGGCTAGTGGAACTCACCCGCAAGCGGCAGGGGCAGAGCCTCTATGAGATCTTTGGCCACCCCTGCCCCACCTGTGAGGGGCTAGGGATCCTGGCCCGACTGCCGGGATCCGAGCCGGGGCGGCTGTTAACTGTCGAAAGTGGACGACCGGTAACGCTGCCTGGCGAGGCTGAGGAGGGCGAAGAGGAGGGCGCTCCAATTCTGCCCCGGAATGGTGATTCCCAGCGGGCGCGCCTGCAGCTAGGAAGCAATGGGGCATTGCCACCAAGTCTAGACCGCTCTCGACTTGCTCAAGGAGAGCGACTGGAGCCAGAGGAAGCCAGGGCTGAGCCGGTGCGCAAACGGCCTCGCGAAGAGGGAGCGGTAGAAGAGGAAAGCCCGCAGCCACTGCCGGTGGCAGGGGCAGAGCAGAAGCGCAAGGAAGTCCATCGCCCTGGCCGGGGGGAGGATGCTGGGCGCGCCAGTGGGACAGAGTCCCCAGAGAGCCAGCCAGCTCGACAAACCATCACTGTGGAGATGACTCCTCTCCAGCAGCGGGTCTATTCGGAGCTGGGTCTGTCACCCCTGTTGCTTTTGGATCAGCCGCCGCCGGCGGGCCGAGACACGGTGGTTAGGGTCATTTTGCCAGGCACGGCCAGGGTGGACAGCCCGGTGGAGGCAAAAACCGACACAACTTCTGCCAACGGCGCGCCTTTGGCGGAAGTTACCCAGTCTGAACGGTTGCCTACAGAATCAATAGCAGAGCCACCGGCAACAGGGGCGCCGCCAGAAGTGGTCATTGATCCCTCTCACCAATCTCCAGCAGCCTCCAGACGACGGCGCTCTCGCGGCAGTTAGCCAAGCCAGTTAGCGCTCTTGCTTGAGATAGCGCTGTGGCCGTATGGACAAAGCAACGAAGCCCAGCTTGAGCTGGGAGGAATCCCTGTGGCAAGAGGGGATCCTGCGGGTAGCAGGCGTGGATGAAGTGGGGCGGGGAGCCCTAGCGGGGCCGGTGGTGGCAGCGGCGGTCATCCTGCCACCCTACCTCGATCCCGAGGTGCTGGCAGGGGTGAAGGATGGCAAGCAACTGCGCCCACGGCAGCGCGCCCAGTGGGCAGAGCGGATTCGCCAAGTGGCCCTGGCCGTAGGCATTGGCAGTGCTTCTGCTGCCGAAATTGACCAACTCAACATTCGCCAGGCGACGTTGCTAGCCATGCAGCGAGCTCTGGCCCAAGTGGGGGAAGTGGAGCACATCCTGCTGGATGGGCTGCCGCTGGCGGAGCTGGGATCCCGGCAGACGGCGCTGGTCAAAGGGGATCAGCTCAGCCTCTCCATCGCTGCTGCCTCCATCGTGGCCAAGGTCTGGCGGGATGCCCTGATGCAGAGCTGGGACTCCCAGTACCCCGGCTACGGCTGGCGCACCAACGTCGGCTATGGGACACGGGAGCACTGGCTAGCGCTGCAGCGCTTGGGGCCAAGCCCCCAGCATCGCCATAGCTTTGCCCCCGTTCGGGACTTGCAAGCAGGCCAGTGGGAGGGTAGGATAAGGTCTGAAGGCTGCCCACGTAGCTCAGCGGACTAGAGCACTGGGTTCCGGTCCCAGGGGTCGGAGGTTCGAATCCTTTCGTGGGCGTTAGTTGAGATTGGGTCAAGGGCTGGCGGTGGGCGCTGGCAACACGTAGATAGACTCCACCTGCTGTCCGGGCGAGGGGACAGCTTGAAGGATCCCTTTTCCAATGTGATAGATGACTTTCTCGGCCTGGAGTTGATTTTCTCCTTGGCGGACGGTGACCCGGCCTTCCAGCTCAATCCGCTGCTCTTGGCTGTAGTAGACCGCCTTTTGAGCGCGGGCCGTGAGGCGCTCAGCAGGGAAGCGGAGGGTAACATTGCCAGTGGCTACGAACACCCCTGTATTGGCGTTGGCCTCCTGAACATCGGCGCTAATGCTGATGGCGCGTGGATTTTGCCCCCACGCTGGGCCGGGGATCGCAAGGGCCAACCCTATGCCCACCGCCCAACCCACCTTCCTCTGGCGGCCCAAGCTCCTTTGGTCAAGGTCGATCCCCCTCGCCATTCCCTCCCCTGGTTAAACCACTCCAGCAGCCAGTCTAGCCTGGGATCCCTGATCCCGCTGCTGGGGCAGCCTGTTAGCCCTTGCCATCCCCTCCCCTGGGCAGGACTTGAGCCAGTTGCTTTTCCAACTCGCTAACCCGCTGCAGCAACTGGCGGTTGGTCTCCAGCAGCTCCCGCGCCTGGCTGCTGAGATAGGGATCCGATTCCCACCAGTTGATCCCAATCTCCTTGGCCTTGTCCACCGAAGAGATCAGCAGCCGAATGCGCACCCTGAGCAGCTCCACATTGCCCACGGAAACGGTGATATCTCCAGCGATGACAATGCCCTTGTCCAGAACCCGCTCCAGGACATCGGCCAGAGAAGAGCCATGCGTTGCCGTGGCCAGGGGTTGAGAGGCAATGGGCACTGGGAATTCTCCTCCAAAGCGTGCAAACCAATATCAGTTGGGCAGTTGATCCAGCAAGTAGTTGAGCACCTGGGCTCCTTCCTCGTAGCGCTTGCCGGCCCTGGGCAACAGCACGTCGGCACACAGAGCACGAAAATCGGCATCGTTCTTACTCACCGCCAGCTCGTGCTCCCTGACGATGCGTCCAATCATCAGACAACTGCGCAGGCTGGGTTGGCGAGTCAGATCCAACCTGCGGCGGAAGGTACGGACAAGGTGGACAATCTTAAGCGCGTCGGAAGCCGATAGGCCAATGCGGGAAATGAGGATCTCCTTTTCCGTCTCGATGTCGGGCTCCCCAATATCGATGGTAATCATCCGATCCAGCAGCGCATCCTGAGCCCTGTGAACCCCCGTGTATTCCTCGGGGTTGGAGGTGAAGATGGCCCGAAACTGGGGATGCACCCGCAGATATTCGGAGCGGTGGCTGCCCGGCGGCAAAACCAGCAGCCTTTCTTCCAAGGCACTTAGGAGGGCGTTGTTGGCCTCGGGGCGGGAGCGGTTGAACTCGTCGTAGATGAGGGTAAACCCCTCCCGGCAGGCCAAGGTGAGGCGGGCATCTACCCAGCGCTGCTGCACATCTTCCTCTACCTTCACCACTGAATGGATGAAGTTATCCACCACCCGCCGATGGGTAAAGCCAGTGCGCCCCCCGATGAGGTCGGAAGAATCAAAGCGATCGTCGCCGTAGATCAGCATGATGGGGCGACCTAGAAGGCTGGCCAAATGCATTGCCAGGGTGGTCTTGCCTGTGCCCGAAGGCCCCCGCAGATGCACGGCAAAACCGGATTGCAGATAGCGCAAGGCGCGGCGGGTAATCCGCTCAATGTAGGGAGTGCTTACAAACTGGCGGGGACGCGCTTGCAAAACCGTAGCCATATCAATACCCAACGCTTAACTTGCCTGGACTATAGCCGTAAGCCGTAACCGTCTTCTTGCGCTTACGGGGACGGGGGCGGAACTGAGATCACAGCCGTCGCTGACACCATACGCCGCAAGGTGGCCAAGATTTCCGAGGGATCCACCCCCAGATCCACGGCACCGCGGGCCAGCAGATCCCGCACCCGCTCCCGATCGCCAATCACCTGCAGCAAGGTTAGGTTGGGATCCTGCGCCTGCAGGGCTGCCACATAGTTGTTGACGTAGTTCAGGATTGGATCCGGCTGCTCCTCGCTAGCAAGTGGGGGTGCAACTCGATCTTGAGAGGGCTCAGGCGGTGGCGGCGCTACAGGAGTATCCCCTGGGGGTTCGCTCTTGCTTGTAGCCTCTGGCTGAGGAGCTTCGCCTGGAGCTATTTCTGGGGGTTTGTCCCAACACTCAAACTGCTTCTCAACAGCCCCAGAATCTTCAGGTAGGCGGACAGGGATCCCATCCCCCCACACCTGCTCGCGCAACGCCCTGCGGAAAGCTGCCAAAGCCTGGCGGAGCGCTTGGGCTTCTGCCCGCTGTTCTTGGGCAATCCGAGCCAGCTCCTGCCGTACCCGTTGCCGCAAGTCGGCATAGAAAGCCTGCCGCACTTGTCGGGTTTGGTTGGCCATGGCCTGCCGCGCCTGGGCATAGGTGGCTAGCAAGCTCTTCACCATCGCTGTCAAGTCGGCTTGAAAAGTCTCTAGCTCCTGCCGCTGCGCCTGCGATTGGGCGGCCCGTTCTTGGGCCAGGCGAGAGAGAAGCACCGCCACTCCTTGGGCCCGCTGCGCTGCAGCCTCTAGACGGGCATGTTTGTCCAAAGCCCGCTGCGCCGCTCGGTTCTGCTCCAGGCTGCGCAGTTGGCTGCGGGTTTGCTCCCTCTGCTGCCGTACTGCCTCTTGGCGTTCCTGGCGACGTTGTCTCAGCTCGGCCATCAGAGCGCGGTGCTGCTCCAGGCGCTGCTGCCGGGATCCGCTCAACAAACTTAGGTTTTGAGCCACCCGTCGACTGCGGGCTTCGGCCCACCGCTCCTGCAAACTCATGGCGTTCTCTCCTTGGCAGTTTTTTACTTCCCCTCAAACCGCAAGCCAATCGCTTGAAGGGGGAGGAGGCAGAGATTCTTTTGAACCCCTGCCTCACTTGCCGACTGCATTTCTCTTAGTTAAAGGCTGAGGCTTTGTTGAAAGCTGGGAAGTCGATTAGGAGGTTTGGACAGCGGGAGCGGCAGCAGTAGCCGTTAGGCCCACAGCCTCGGCGTACTTCAGGTAGGTCTCCACCGAAGCCACGACGACGCGCGCTTCAATGGCCAACAGCTCGATCCCCACCAGCGAAACCCGCACCCAGGCATCGACCACAATGCCCTTGTCCAAGATGCGATCGATCACCTCGGCCAAGCTCGAAGAAGAGTTCACTTTCTCAACTGCCATAGCCTCTCTCCTGCAAGGATGATGGTTGAAAAGGACAACAATTCGGTGGCAAAGCGGTAGATAGAAGGGATCCCCAACGGGATTGGCCCTCTCTAGGGCGACAGGTGCACGTTCTGCCACCCCAGCGCTATTCCGCTAGCTTTTTCCGGGGAGAACAGAAGAACACGGCAGGTCGACAAGGCTTGCCGTCTTCTCTAAGCGCACCCCCCTGCATAGTAGCCGCTGGCAGAAAAAGTGGGTCAAAGGGCGAGAGCGCTTTTTAGCGTTGGCCAAGCCAAGGTGCGGGCCGGCAGGGATCCCCTATACTGAGAGCAGTGCGCTTGCCGATACGCCGTCCGTTCACTGGCCAAGAGGACTGCCGTGACCGACTTTGACACTGGGATCCCGAGTGTGCGTCGCCTACAGAAGGTGATTCGGGATCGAGAAATCCTGGAGGTTAAGCTCAATACGGGAGATGTCTTCATCGGCCAGCTACGCTGGCAGGATCCCGACTGTCTCTGCCTAGCAGACGCGGAGGGGCAAGAGTCGCTGCTGTGGCGCTCCGCCATCGCCTTTGTCAAAGTCCGACCTCACCCCTAAACCCAAATCCCCCTAGCCTCTTTGTTGTCTCTGGCTTCCCAGCGGCAGGAGCTCTTGGCGCATCCATCGACAGCTCTAGCCAAAGCTCCTAGCAGATAAGGTTATGATTCAGCAACAAGAAGAGTGAAAAACTTGACCTTCCTCGCCTCCAGCCATGACAACCGGCACCCTAGAGCTCGCCCTGCAGCCCGCTGCTCAGCGACACAACCACTACAGCCGTGAAGACTTCTACCGCTTCGACCCCTCGCGGGGATCTCTAGTGGACTGGACGGGCGCGCGCAATGTCTTGGTCAGCGAAGACTTTATCCTCAGCTTGCAGCAGGGGCTGGAAGAAGAGGTGGGGGATGCCTCTGCTTCTTTGATGTATACCATTGGCCGCGAGTGGGGGCGCAACGATGCTCTCCACTTCTCCCGCTGGTTCGAGGAGGAGTACCGGCGCAAGCCCAAGCAGACCCACCTCATGTTTCTCCTGGAAACCTGGTGGTGGCCTCTGACCTCGCAAGGCTGGGGGCGCTGGGAAGTCGAGCTCGAAAGCCGGCGGCAGGGGTTTATTTTCATCAACCTGTTCGACTCGGCTGTGGCCCGCACCTTGGGGGATGTGGGCAAACCCGTTTGCCACCTCTACGCCGGCCTATTTGCCGGTTTTTCCAGCACGATGGTAGAGCGGCAGCTCAACTGCATCGAGATCCAGTGCTACTCCATGGGGAAAAGCTACTGCAAGTTTTTGCTCGGCAGCAAAGAGCGCATTGACGCGGCTGCCTTTTGGCTCAACGAGGGGGCCACGGCTAGTGAAATTGCCCAAAAGTTGCGCTCTGGTCAAGGGGTGGCCAAGGCATGACGCCAGAGAGCTTTCTAGAGGAGTCGGTGCAGAGCTTTTTTGCCCGCTTGAACTGGGATAACCGCCCACGGCAAAGCCGCTTGCTGCCAATGCCCTTCTTACAGGTGCGGGAGTACCTTAACTCCATCCCCTGGCCCGGGGATCCCCTGGCCTTGGCGGCCCGTTCTTGGCCATCCCTGGGGTCGGTACCGGAAGCTGGGCCAGAGGAAGAGCAGATCACCTTGGACAACCTATTCAGCCTGTTTTGAACGCTAGCTTTCTAGGAGAAGCAAGATGGTCAGCCCCTTGGAGCAAATGCTAATCGAGGCAGAGGCTCGCTACCTCACCTCGGAGCAGCTGGATCAGCTTAAAGCCTATGTCCTCGGCTGGCCAAAACGGCAGCACGTGTACCGGGCTCTGCGGGAGGGGGAGGCTCAGATGGTGGGCCGCACCTTGGAGGCTCTGCAGAAGGAGATGCCCAACCTCTCCCCCCAGGTCGTGGATCTGTGCCGGCGCCACCTGTTGCTGTTGCTGCGGCACAGCGCCCTGGCCATGTTGCTGCAGGACGAAAACCTCCTCAAAGAGCGGCTCATCGACTGGATGGAAGAGGAAGTGCGCCTGTATGGGCTGCAGAACGTCTACGAAGTTGCCCATCGGCTTTTCCAGCAGGAGCTCAAAGACTGCCTACAACCTGGCGAACTCGAGTTCATCCGTCCCTTGATTACCCGCGTGCAGGCAGCTTTGCTATCTTTAAGCGGCCTCCCAGCCGCCTAGCGGTGGCTTCCATTCGCCAACCCAGGGATCCCCTATGGCTGACACCGTTTCCCTTGCCAACAGCTCTGCCGGCTTTGATCCCTACACGCCGGTTCTGGCCAACTACTACGCGCCCAGCCTCTACCTGCAAAGCGATCTGGAGTCGGGTTTGCTAGAAAGTCGCCACGGCGACCGTCTCCTAGCCCTTCCAGAAACCTTATTGCGAGCCATCTACACTGGCCTGGAATACGAGACAGGACAAGCAGCCCGTCTGGTGCTGCGCCACTGTGGCCGCATGTGGGGCAAGGAGTTTTTCCGCCGCTTTGCCCAGGAGCTCTCCGACTACTACCAAAAGCCCCTAGCTGAGCTGGAGATGGGCCTTTTTCTCCAGAATCTCAAACCGGCTTGGAAAACCCACGGCTGGGGGTTGATCGACCTCGACTGGACCTACAAAGACCAGGGGGTAGTGGTGGTGTCGATTCGCAACTCTCCCTTCGCCGCTGCCACACCTCCGCACTTTAAGCGCCCAATGGGCTTCTTGGAGGCAGGGCTATTGGCCACTTGGTTTAGCCAATTGACTGGCCAGGACTTGGCCTGCGTGCAAACCACCAGCGAGGCTCTGGGGGCAAAAAGCAACTTGTTTATCTTGACGGCTGCCAACCGCCTCAAGGAGGCAGAAACCTGGGTGGACGCGGGCCTTAGCCACGAGCAGATCCTAGAGAAGGTGTTGCAGCCTGCCCCCTAGCTTGCAAGGAGGGGGTGGGATCCCAAAGAGACAAACTGTATAATCTTGTGAAAGCAAGACGAGCTCAAAGGCACGAGGGCCAAGCCATTGGGGTGGCGGGTGAGAGCAATTCGAGGAGCCATCACCGTGCCGGCCAACACTGCCGAGGCCATTGGTGCGGCAGTCAACGAACTGCTGGATGCCTTAGAACATCGCAACGCCATTGATCCAGCAGAGGTAGTGAGCGTCATTTTCTCCGTTACCCCTGACCTAGATGCCGCCTTTCCTGCCCAATTTGCCCGCCGCCGTCCTGGCTGGGAGGCAGTGCCTCTGCTGGACGTGCAACAGATGGAGGTCAATGGCGCTTTGCCCCGCTGCATCCGTGTTTTAATCCAACTGAACACTCCCCTGACGCAGGCGGAGATGCACCACGTTTATCTAAGAGGCGCTCGCGAGTTACGGCCCGATCTCAGCCCCGTCTAGGAAGATTGCTTTTGCCGCAGTTGAGCTTCCCACTGTTGCAGCTGCTCCTGACGGGCAGCTATCTCCGCTTCGCGACGGCTTAACTCTTGGCTTTGCCGAGTTAGGGAAAAACGCCAGTTTTCAATCTCCGTCCAGTCAACTAGGCTGTAGGCTTGGGAGAGGCTGTGCAGCATCTCCACCAGCTTCATCGCCGCCTCTTCCACCTGCTGCACCTGCCGCTTTTCTCCCAGCTCGACCAGCAGCAACACCCCAACGTTGTAAGGGGCTGCCTCCTTGAGAGTAATCCGCTCCGGCTGAGGCAGCGGTGTCCAAATCCCCTTCTCGCCCTGTTGGGCTAGAAGCTGTAACTCCGCTGGGCCAAAAAGACTTTTCTTGTCTACCCGTGCCAGGTACAGCATGGAGCCTACTGGGAGCTGCCGTCGATTCTAGCACCAACCCCTCCCTACCAAAGCATCCTGATCCTGGGCCGTGCCAGCAGAAGGATTGGTGTTAGGATCGGCTCTGAAAGGGGTAAAGCTTACAGCTTTCCCGCTCCTATCGTTTGGGGATCCCTGGCATGTTTCTCACCCAAAGCCCCTACTTTTTGATGGCAGCCCTGGTGGCAATTGCCAGTGGAGCCATCTTTGCCGTCCGCTTTGTCAAGCCCGAAGCCTCGGAAGAGTCAGATGTAATCTTCGCTACGATGGGCCTGATCTACTCCATCTCTCTGCTCCTGGAAGGTCAGCGCCTAATCCCCTTGCTGTTTTTTGCCCAGGTGCTGTTGGCGGTGATGGCGGGCTGGTTTGCCATCCAGACCTTCCGCCTGCGCATTCTCCTAAACGAGAAGGTGCGCCAGATAACTGGAGTTCGTCCAGCTATGCGGCGCCAAGGCTTTAGCCGCACCTATCCGCCCGATGGCTATGGCCAAGGACGTGCCGTTGCCAGCGCGGCCAGCGGATCCCGCATTCGCGATACCTCCTCCTCTAGCCGCTCCATTCCTGAGCGCAGCGAGGAACCAGCTCGCCGCCCGCGGCCACAGTTGACCAGCAGTACACAGGTGCGACCGCGTCGTCGTTCGGAGGATGACGAGGAAGAGCTAGAGACAACCTTGCAGCAGGAGGCTGAGTCTTCCCCTCCGCCTTCCGCCCGTCGCCCTCGTCGCCCAACCCCTGAGGAGTATCGAGACGATACCCAGGAGGAGCAAAGCACTGACGTCGGTAGCCGACGTCGTCCTCCCCGTCTACCCCAAACTCAAGAGGAGAGCTACGCCGAAGCAAAGCCTCGCCCTTCCTCTCGCCGCGTCGTCGAGGTGGAGTCAGTGGAGGTTCAGGAGGTAGAGCCGGACGAATCCGAGGATGACTTGTTTTAGCTGACCCAGCAGACCCCTAGAAGCCTTTAGCCGGTATTGCGCATGCCAGCGGCAATGCCATTGATGGTGAGAAGGGCTCCGCGCAGCAGCTCAGCGCGGCTGTGCTGGCTGGGGTGAAGGGGGGGTCTTTGCTTGCCGCGCAGGCGCTTGAGCAGCGAGATCTGGATAAAGCCCAGGGGCACAATGGAGCGGTTGCGCAACTGGATTGAGCGTCTTAGGTAGGGGTCACTTTCCAACAGCTCCCTATGGCCGGTAATTTTTAAAACCATCTCGCGGGTGCGGTGCATTTCTTGGGCAATGAGCTCAAACAGCTCCATTGCCCGCGGCAAACGCTCGGGGGAGCTCATTTCCTGGACATAGTGGCGGGCAATCTGCAAATCCGCTTTAGCCAGAGTCATCTCCACCTTGGAGATCACCATGCGGAAGAAGGGCCACTCGCGGTAGAGGTGTTGCAGGTGGGTGAGATGGTGCTCGCCTTGGGCGGCGTATTCCTGGAGAGCAGTGCCCACTCCGTACCAGGCTGGCAGGAGAAAGCGGCTTTGCGTCCAGCTAAATACCCAAGGGATGGCCCGCAGGGATCGGATATCCTTTGAGCCATCGCTACGGCGGGCTGGGCGAGAGCTAATCTGCAGTTGGCTAATCTCTTCGATAGGAGTGACCTCGTGGAAAAACTCCTCAAAGCCCTCCTGCTCGTAGACCAGGTTGCGGTACACCTGCCGCGAGCGCTCCGCTAGGGACTCCATCAGGCGCGACCACTCGTGCAGGTCATTGGGGTAAGTGCGCAGCAGGCTGGCCTGAATGACAGCGCTAGTAACCGTCTCTAGGTTGAAAAGGGCCAGATCCTGGAGGGAATACTTAGAAGCCAGCACCTCTCCCTGTTCGGTAATCTTGATGCGGCCCCCCACGCTGCGCCCAGGCTGGGCCAAGATGGCCTCGTAAGCCGGCCCGCCGCCGCGACCCACCGAGCCACCCCGCCCATGGAAGATCTGCAACTTTACCCCACACGCCTCGGCCACCGCCTGGAGCCGCTGCTGGGCTTTGTAGATCTCCCAGTTGCTGCTCAAAAAGCCGGCATCCTTGTTGCTATCGGAGTAGCCCAGCATCACCTCCTGTAAATTCTCCTGCTGGGCCAGGTACTGGCGATAGAAGGGGATCTCCAGCAACTGCCGCAAGATCTCCGGCGCCCGCTGCAGGTCTTCCACCGTCTCAAACAGCGGCACTACCGCTAGAGACCCGCGCCCGCTGATGGGATCATAAAGGCCCACCTCCTTGGCCAGCAGTAAAACCTCTAGCAGATCGCTCAACTGGCGGCTCATGCTGATGATGTAGGTCTGGCAGATGTCTCGACCAAACTCCTGCTGCAGGCGGCGCAGGGTACGCAAGGTGGCAATCAGCTCCGCCGTTTTCTCAGAAAAAGGAGCCTCCAGCGGAATCAGGGGCCGCCGGGTTTGCAGCTCCTGCAGGAGAAAAGCCGTTTTTTCCTCCTCCGTCATCTGGCTATAAGGCCGCGGCAAGATGCGCAAGTACTCGCAGATCTCCGTGAGCGCGGCCTCGTGGTAGCTGCTGTCTTGGCGGATATCTAGGTGAGCCAGGTGAAAGCCAAAGACCTGTACCTGTTCGATGAGGTAGTCCAACTGGCGGCAGGAAAGGCCGCTGTTTTTCAAGCTTCTTTGGATGAGTTGCAAGTCGGCCAAAAACTCCTCGGCGCTGGCGTAAGCGTTGCCCAAGGAAGGAGGAGCGGGCAGACAGGCGGAATCAGCCAAGTTGCGGTTGCGCTCCCGCGTCAACTCCAGCCGCCGCAGGATGTAGCTGAGCTTCAGTCGGTAGGGCTCCTGGCGGTATTGCAAGGAAAAGGTCTCGTAAACCTCAGGCATGAGGCGGCGATCCTGCTCGAGGGCGTCCAGCAGTTGGCTGTCCACATCTCCCCAGTGCAAAGAGACGCTTAGGGTTTTGGTGAGCGCTTTCACCGACTCAATGTATTTGCCCAAAATGAGGTTGCGCTGGTAGCGGGCTGTTTGCCAGGTTACGTCGGCAGTCACTGAAGGGTTGCCGTCGCGATCCCCGCCCACCCAGGAGCCGAAGTTGCAAAATCCTGCAGGGGGCGGCTCGACGGTGGGAAAGGACTTTTTCAGGCTGCGCCTGAGGCGCTCGTGCAGTAGAGGGATAGCCTGAAACAGTACCTCTTCAAAATAGTGCAGGGTGTAATCGACTTCGTTGAGCACCGTCGGCTTGGTCTGGTGCAACTCGTCGGTGTGCCACCAGAGCAAAACTTCCTCTGCCAGCTGTTCTCTCAACATCTGAGCTTGCAGAGGGTCGAACTGCTCTGCCCAGTCCAGTTGGCTGAGCAGACGGGAGAAGACCCGTTGTTTTTCGCGGATGGTGTGGCGGACAATCTCAGTGGGGTGGGCGGTAAACACCAAGCGGATGTGCAGCCGCTCCAGCAGGCGGCGCAGCAAGCCAGGCGGCACTCCCTGAGCCCGCAGGTAGGGGAAGAGCCGTTCAAATTTTTCGTTTTCCCGCACGGTGCGCTGTTGGCTGTCCACCATGCGCATATCCGACTCTTCTGCCCGCTCGTAGTTCTGTTCAACAATGTTGATGAGCTGAAAGAACAAGGCAAAGGCGCGCGCTGCTTGAATGGCTTCCTCAAGGCTAAGGTTCTCAACAATTTGGAAGACTTCTGGGATTGGATATTCTAGAGCTTGCCCTTCGGGAGAACACAGGGAGCGCAGCCGTCGCAGCAGATCCACCAACGGCTGCCCGCACTCCCGCAGGATTACCGATTCCCAAAGTTCTTCAACCAGTTGCAGGCGCTGGTTCAACAAGGTGTTCCGACGATCGAGCACCTCGTCCCTAGGGAGGGCCCGGTCCAAGGAATCCCGTTGCGCCAGGAGAGAGGCCTCCTTCAGGCCGTTAGCAGAACCACTGGCCTGCTCTGCAGCCGCTAGGTGGGAGGAAGAGGTCATGAAGGCAGCTCCTAGAACGACCATCCCAATATTAGAACTTGTCCGCCGGCAGCACAGAGGTAGCCGACATGACGAGGAAAGGGAGGTCTGCTCAGCGCTAGCCTCTCCCGCGTGAGGATTCCAAATGGCTATTTAGAGGCGGCTACGAATAACAAATGAGTAGTTGCTGCCGGGCTCTAGCAGGTAATCCGATTTCTCCAAAAAACGGCTCAAGGGATCGCAAATCAGGGCTCGCCCCACTGAGGGCTCCACCCTAAGCCCTCCACCTCGAAAGCGCCAGCAAAAGTGCCAAGCCCAGCCGTTAGCGCTGACTTCCCCTTCAATGGCACCCTCCTGCCAGGAGCGGCGGGTAATCTGCACATGGGCAGTGGTCTGAGGTAGCTGGCTCATCCTGAAGCCGTGAGAATCTATCCCCTATTCTCCATTACCGGAAAAGCGGCGCAAAGGCCCCCTAGCTCTGCCAGCCCCCAATTTAGCCAGCCCCTGGGCCAGAGAAGCGCAAGCCTCAGGCAGGGCAACCCCCTCGACTGTCTTCTGGAATATCAAACCGGGGGCTCGACCGTGGCCACAATGTCGCGGATGATGGCTTCGGCTTCCTGCCGGCGGTTACTTGCCATCTCTCCCCCTCCAGCTAGGGAAACACGGTGGGCCAGCACCGGCACGAACAAGGCCTGTAGATCCTCGGGCAGGCAGAAGCCGCGTCCCTTTACGAGGGCCCTGGCTCGCGCTGCCCTTGCCAAAGCCAACGCTCCTCGAGTGGAGACCCCAGCCCGCAGCAGCTTGGAGGTGCGTGTAGCCTGGACTACCTGGAGAAGGTAGTCGGCCAGGGATCCCTCCAAGTACACCTGATCCACCGCCGCCTGAATCTCCCGTAACTCGGCCAGCGAAAGCACGGGCTGCAGAGCCTCCACGGGATCCGCCTGTTGCCGATGCAACAGGAGGGATCGCTCAACTTCAGGGCTGGGGTAGCCAATCGACAGCCGCACCAAGAACCGATCCAACTGGCTTTCTGGCAGGGGATAGGTGCCGTGGTACTCCAAAGGGTTTTGGGTGGCTAGCACGATGAAGGGGCGGGGCAGCGGGTAGGTGCGGTCGTCCAGCGAAACCTGCTTTTCCGCCATCGCCTCTAGCAGGGCGCTCTGGGTGCGGGGCGAGGTGCGGTTAATCTCGTCGGCTAGGATGACATGGGCAAAAATAGGGCCGGGGCGAAACTCAAACTCCCCTTTTTCCTTGTTGAAAAGAGTGAGGCCAAGAATGTCAGTCGGCAAGAGGTCGCTGGTAAATTGAATTCGCTGAAACTTGGCCCCCAAACTGCGGGCTATGGCCCGCGCCAACGTGGTCTTGCCCACTCCCGGCACATCCTCTAGCAGGACATGACCTTCTGCCACCAGGGCTGTCACCACCGCCTGCACCACCTGCGACTTGCCCTGGAATACCGATTCGACGTTGGCCATCAGCCTGCCGATCTGCTGCTGCAAAGTTTGCAGTCGCTCCGCCGGCATCCGGGTGCCCGCACCCACCATAGATCGATCCAAAGAGGCCTATTCCACCATACAAGCCCAATCCCAGCCCAGAGCAGGATCCCACAAAACCCCGGCGGAAAACCGGAATATCATAGATCTCATCCCTACAGCTAAGGATGGGTATTTTGGAGCTGTCCTGCAAAAGCGAGTACGCGCTCCTGGCGCTGCTGGAATTGGCCCAGCACTACAACGACGGCCGGGTGTTGCAGATTAGGGAGATTGCAGCCCATCAGTCCATTCCCGACCGCTACCTGGAGCAACTGTTGGCCACCTTGCGCCGGCAAGGGCTGGTGCGCAGCCAGCGGGGGGCCAAAGGGGGTTATTTTCTGGCTCGACCGCCCTGGCAGATTTCCCTATTAGACGTCATTCAGGCCATCGAGGGCGAGGAGCTGAGCCGCTCCCGCACCTTGCCCAGCAGCGATCTCACTCCAGAGCGCCAGGTGCTTCTGCAGGCTTGGCAAGAGGCCCAAGCAGCGGCAGTGGACATTCTCCAAAAGACAACCTTGCAGGATCTCTGTGACCGGCAGGCCCAAGGGCAACAGGCCAGGCTGATGTACTACATCTAAGCTGCAGCCAGCAAAGTCCACGGTGGGCGGGAAGGGCTGGGATCCTGACTTCGTTTTGGGTTATCCTGGAGCGCACTGCTTCACATTGCTACCCTGGCCATGAGCTTGCACTCCCCTCGCCCGCCCGCTGCCGAGATCTTTTCCGCAGAAGACTTTGCCCAGGCTCTAGCGGCCCAAAGCCTTGACTTCCGACCGGGCCAGGTAGTGCGAGGTCGCATCTTCCAGCACCAGAGCGACGGCGTTTTGGTGGATATTGGCGCCAAGTCGCCAGCCTTTTTGCCTCTCAAGGAAGCTGGGATTGGCTCAGAGGAAGACTTAAGCCAGGTGTTTCCCCTCAAAAGCGAAGCCGAGTTTCTCATCTTGCGAGAAGACGCAGAAGGGCAGATCCTGCTCTCGGTGCGGCGGCTGCGGCTGAAGCGGCTCTGGGAAGAGCTGGCCGAAAAGCAAGCCAGAGGCGAGGTGGTCACAGCGCCGGTGATCGGCATCAACAAGGGCGGGGTGGTGGTGGATGTGCAGGGCCTGCGCGGCTTCATTCCGCGCTCCCATCTCCTCCAGCGGGAAGCTCTGGAGGAGCTAGTGGGCCAATTCCTCACTGCCAGTTTGCTGGAGGTCAACCCCGCAGCCAACAAGCTGGTGCTCTCCCAGCGAGTGGCCCGACAAGTGGAGAGCTTGGGGAGCTATACCACTGGCCAAGTGGTGCGGGGCAAGGTCAGCGCCCTCAAGCCCTTTGGCATTTTTGTGGAGCTGGAGGAAGGGGCCAGCGGGCTGTTGCCCATCAAGCAGGTCAGCCAACGCTTTGTCGCCTCCCTCTCCGACTTGTTCCAGCCAGGGCAGCCCATCAAAGCCGTGGTCATCGATGTGGATGAGGCCAAGGGGCGGGTCGCCCTCTCCTTGAGAGTGTTGGAGAAGTACCCTGGCGAGGTGTTGGAGCAACTGCCTCTTGTTCTTGAGGAAGCTGAAAAACGAGCTGGCAAACTCAAGGGGAGAATCACGTCCGAGGGCGAGGTCATTTAACCCATGCCGCCTGCCGAGGCGCTCCAGGCCGAGCTTTTTGGATCCCTCAATCTCGCCCCATTGCTACAGAAGCAGTGCTGGGGGCTGCGGCAATGTCACGCCGCCAGAGGTAGGGGTGTTGAACACCTCAGCCAGGATCTCCCGCTAGCGGCGCGGAGCTCTAGATTGCAGCAAGGTGTAGGCGATACAGCTTGTCAGTGAAGCTGGGATCCCCAATTCCCTCTGGGAGAGAAGCGGGTAGGGCGCTATCTTCGCAGCCAATCCAACAAGGTCGTTCCCCCTAGCCCCAGGCCTACCAAAATGGAAGTGGTCAGCAGCCCCGCTGCCACACAGATCAGGGATCCCAAGCTGCAGAGGATCCCATCTTCTTCCAGGAGGCCAAAGGCGGTGACGAAGACCCCCATTGCCGGCAGGGTGTTGGTGCCGGGCACGGGAATGATCATGGAAATGCCCATCAAACCCATCCAGGTGCCTAGCCAGACCTGGCCCAGGCGACTGGTGCAGACGAGGTTCCAGCGGGGGCGGGCAACTTGTTCAAGGCGCAGCAGCCAAGGGATCCCGGCCTGCACCCATTTTTGAAATTGCTTCCGTTCAATGGATGTCTGCAGCACCCATGACGGCAGCCAGGGAGTGGCTCGCCCTGCCAGCATTTGTAGGGCCAGCAGCAGAATAACCACGCCAAAGGGAGTGGAATAGCCAGGAGCGGGCAGAGGCAAAGCCGAGGGAAAAGACAGCACTGCCAAAAACAAGCCAAAGCTGCGCTCGCGCGCCAGTTTGAGAATCTCTTCGAGGCGGATCGCCTCTGGTGGGGATCCCTCGGGCTGCTCCGAGCTGTTGGCAAGGCCGGCTAAGCGGGCTAGCTCTTGGGATAGACGTGCCATAGCGGGCACAGCGGGAAAAGTTGGCCAAGGCTAGCCTACTGCAAACTTTAGTTTGTTGGATATCTTGAGGCTTGAGGAAGAAGGTGGTCTTGGAGGGGTGAAATGAGCAGCCAGGGGCTCGGTAGGAGCTTGGACAAGGGGGTGGGCAGCCGTAGCCTTGCCCAGAGACCAAGGTGTTGGCCAGCACAGGGGATGGCTGGGCTGGTGTTGCTGCTGGGATCCCTACTGCTGGGGAGGATTGGCGCAACCTTTGCCGAAACCCCACTGTCAGTGGGCACCTCCACTACCTTGCCTCCCCGAGCAGAGCCGACCTTACCCCCTCCGCCGCAGGGAGTTCGGCAAATCTCTGAAAAAACCAATCCAGAGGAGACTGCTGACATGCCCCTTTCCCTGCTGGCAGAGCAGGTGCTGGAGGCAGTGTGCGAAGCACAAATTGATGCCGAACGAGCCTTGGCCCTCATGCCTGACCTGAGCAAGTCCCACATCCGCGCCGCCTGTCCAAATCGGCTGATCCCCAAAAGCTGAAGAGGAAAATCGCTGGTCTTCGACTCCTTCACCTCTTGCTGGATGCTGCTGGGGGCGCTTAGGGAGCTTTGTTTTGGAGTTGCGCTCCCTCCGAGCGATCTAGTTGCTTTGCAAGTCAAGCTGCACTAACTGGGCTGGCTAATTGACCCGTGTCTATCGTCCTAGCCAGCCATTACAAGTCCTGGAGCGCCCAGCTTACCTGCAGGGGGATCCTCTCCTCCCTGGCTTTGTCCTGGATCTCAGTCTAATTTGGGCATAAAAAA
>NZ_JANSJL010000043.1:75989-112545 GCF_047502745.1 Synechococcus sp. F70.1 | reverse complement strand
GATCCTCTCCTCCCTGGCTTTGTCCTGGATCTCAGTCTAATTTGGGCATAAAAAAGCAAACTCCGCTCTCAAAATGAGCAAAACTCTGTATTGCGGAAAACGGTCAAGTATCACGCCAGCAAGCAATAATGAGGGCAAAGCCTGGGGATCCCGACGGAGGTAAGCCTATGGGGATGAGGTGTGTGGAGCAGACCCCCAGCAAGCGTGTTTATCTAAGGGGGCTTGGAGTTTTGTCGGTTAGTGCTATCTTTGCTCTCTTTTTGGTGCTGTGTCTTTGTTCCCTGACTTGGCGTTTTCTGGTAGATCGCAGCTTCACTTGCTATCGCCTTGATCAGGATATGGTCAACTGCGAAGTGGTCTTCCAGCCACTACTCTTACCAAAATGGGTCAGGTCTTAATTATAACGTAAGAGGGGCCAGAACCAAAACTGAAGTTCAAATAGACTTTGAGGGAGACAAGAGAACCTATTACTACGTCACTCTCATAACTTCTGCAGGAGAAAAGGAAGCCTGGTCAACCGCCAGCGAGAGCGAAGCCCGACAATTGGCAACAAAGATCCAATCGTTTCAGGTGAGTGCAGGGAGTCAGCTATTGGTGGACGGCAATACTCTCAACTTAGGAAGTTTGTCTGTACTTCTGATTGTGCTTTTTCTCCCAGGAATGTTATTTCTTTTAGGTCTATTGCGAACAGTTGCGCTGCCGAGATGCCGGCTGACCTTTGACCGCTCCCTAGACCAGATCTCGGAGGAGTACCTCACTCCCTTTGGGATAAGGAGGAGGAAAACTTACTCCTTCAGAGACGTGCAGCAAGTTGTGGTTGAGAGCACAACAGACTCTGATGGCGATACCTTTTTTCGGTGGAGGTGCAGTTGCAATCAGGAGAACCTTTGTTGTACCTGAGTTTTGGTACTGACGATAGCAAGGCAAGGGCGGAAGCAGAACAATTGGCCCAGCTTTTGAGGTGTCCAGTAAGGTTGCCAGAGACAACGCCTTAGGCCTAGACTAGACCCCCCTTGGTTTTTGGGGAAAGTGGGGGAGGCAAGATTTGCCAAAGCTGAGACAATGGCATCTGTCCACGCGCTCAAAGCGATCCCCTGTGCTGCCGCGGGCTGTTCTGTGGATTCTGGGGTTGAGCCTGCTTTTGCGCTGTCTGGTCGCAGCTCTGCTGCCACCGGGCTTTGACGAAGCCTACTACTACCTCTACACTCGTCATCTGGACTGGAGCTATTTTGACCATCCGCCGCTGGTGGCCTGGACAACGGGTTTGGGGCCTGTTTTGACAGGGCAGGTGTCGGCTTTTTCCATCCGACTGGGATCCCTATTGGCCTACACCGGCTCTTCTCTGTTGCTTTACCTCACCGGAGCGCGGCTCTTTTCAGTGCAGGCGGGGCTGATTAGCCTGGCAACCGTTAGCATCGCACCCATTTTCTGGATTGGGTTTGGGGTGCTAACCCTGCCGGACAGCCCGCTGACGTTGTTTACGGCGGCAACGCTGTGGGTGGCTGCCCAGGAGTTTTTTCCGTCTCCCAAACCGGGGGTCTACGGGTCGGCTCGCTACCGACCGGGACCGCGCCTGGCGCTGATTGGGCTGTTGGTGGGGCTGGCCTCTCTGGGCAAATACCACGGCCTGGCGTTGGGGTTTGGCCTGGTGCTCTTTTGCCTGCTCAGCCCAGCCCACCGCTGTGCCTTTAGATCCGGCTGGGCGCTCTTGGCGGCGCTGGGGTTCTTGGCAGCCTTTAGCCCAGTGTTGATCTGGAACGCCCAGCAGGATTGGATCTCCTTTCGCTTCCAAGGGGGGCGAGCGGTGCCGGAGACAGGCTACCGCCTGCAGGATCTGGCTCTGACGGTGCTGCAGGAAGTTTTTTATCTTTTCCCAACCTTGGGGATCCCTCTGCTGGGGCTGAGCTTGGCTGAGGGCGGGCGGCTGGGGCTAGCTCTCTTCCAGAGAAGACGCCTCGCGGATCAGGAGCTGAGGCACCTTTTAATCCTGGCCTGTGGGCTGCCGCTAGTGCTGGCTTTTACCTTGATGGGGGGCTACCGGCCCATCCTCCCCACCTGGCCGATGCCGGGGTTTTGGGTGCTGAGCTTGCTCTTGGGATCCCGCTGGGAAGGATGGCCAGGAGCAAAGCGGCTCTTGGCGGGGACGGCGGTGGCGGTGGGTCTGTTGGTGGGGGTGGGGCTAGCCCATGTGCGCTACGGGTTGCTGCAGGCGCCCGGCGGCTTGGGCCTGTGGCCAGTGGAACGGGATCCCTCCACCCAACTCATTGAAATTGAGCAGTTGCGCCGCCAGTTTCAGACGGATCCCCGCCTGACTCAGGCCCTGGAGGCAGTAGACTTCATCTTCACCAATACCTACTTCCTGAGCGGGCAGATCGGCATGGCCTTGGCACCGCTGACGGAGAAGCCCCTCACCTGCCTAGATGAAGATCTGCGGGGCTTTGCCTTTTGGTCTCAGCCGGAAGACTGGCTGGGAAAAGACGGACTGCTAGTCACCTCCACGCTGTTCCAGCCAAAAGCAGGGATCCCAGCCACCTACGGCAACTATTTTGAACACATTGAACCGGTGGCCGAGATCCCTCTGCGGCGGGCGGGTGCAGTGGCGCAGACCTTTCAGGTGTACCTGGCTCGGCAAATGCGCCAGCCCTATCCTCGTCCCTACTCCCGCCGGCGCTAAGAGCTATAGCTTTGGGCTTCATTTGCGGGGAACCCATGCAGACCATCATCATGACCGTGGGCACCTCTTTGCTCACCAACCCGGACAAAAACCTACAGCCGCCGCGGCCGTGGCTAGGGCAAAAAACCATTGGGGATCCAGAGCGGGCCTTAGCCTGGATGAGAAAGACAGACCTGGAACTGATCAGCGCCGAAACCAACACCTACTACCGGCTGGACCCCACCCCCCAGGATGCCTTGATTTTGCTTTACTCAGAAACTCCTGAAGGCCAAGAGTGTGCCCAGATTTTGAAGCTCTTTTTTGAGGAAGCCCTGGGCCAACAAGGGGTTTCCCTCTTGCCTCTCCCCGGCATCAACTACGAGCTGGAGGAATCCTCCTTGGAACGGATGGCCGAGCTGCTGAAACAGTTGGCGGAGAGCGCTAAAGGGCTCGTCACCTTCGCCGCCACTGGGGGGTTCAAAGCCCAGGCCATGGTTATGGCCGTGGTGGGCAGCCAACTGGGTATCCCAGTCTGCTACATCCACGAGCAATACAAGTCTTTGGTGTATCTGCCCCATCTGCAACCGCCAGTCCAGCCTCGGATCCCGCGGACAAGCTTGCCAGATTCTGGCCGCGATCGCGCCGAGGTCATCCAATTGCGAAGCGAGAGTAGCCACCACCGCCCTCGCAGCTGGGCCAAGGTGGAAAAGCTCCTGCGCGACCTTCCCTGGGTGGATTTGGTTCGCTACGACCCAAACGCCTACGCTGCCCCCAAAAACGGCGTCAAAGCCGCCAACCGCAAAACCGAAGATGGCCGCCACATTCTGTGGATCCATCTGCACGAGAGCCAGGACACCCATCTTGCCGTTCGGGTAGAGACCACCGGCTATACTCCCGAGCATCTAGAGCAGGCCGCTGCCGAGCTGCGGGAGCGCCTCGGTCGCCTCATTTAGCTTTTGCTCAACTGCTGGGCCACGAGTTGCACGATGGCCTGGGCCGCACCTGGTCTGCCCCCCAGCTGTTGCAATTCCCTCTGCATCTGCTGGCGTCGTTCGGGATCGGTCAACAGGGCCCGCACCTGTTCGGCTACCTGGGCTGGTCGCAAATGGCCTCGCAGCTCCGGCACCACCTCCCGTCCTGCCCAGATATTTGGCCAAGCCAGGTAACCCAGCCACCGCAGGGCAATTGTGTTGATGAGGCGGGCTATCCAAGTGCCCAGGCCAGGCAAGCGGGCCAACAGGCCAGGGATCCCGTCCCAGGCGCGCATCGCCTCCAGCTTGTTGGTGGGGATCGCCACCACCATGGGCACCCCCAGATAGGCCAGTTCAGCGGTGTTGGCTCCAACTGTAGTCAGGCAGAGGTCGCAATTGGCTAGCACAGAATAGGCGGGGAAACGAGTCCACAGTTGTACCGTGGTGCCAAAGGGAGTGACGAAGTGGGATCCCAGGTTGGTTTGCTCCAGGGTGGCGGAGGTGCCGTAGATGACGGCCATATCGGGGTTGAGCCTGGGATGGGCGTAAGCCGCCAGCGACTGAGGGGTCTGGCCAGGAGCCACGGGGATCACGAAGCGGACGTTGGGCAACAACTGGCGCAGCTCATCGGCCACCGCCAGCACCAGCGGCACTCCCAGGGAGAGCTTGGCCGGCTTGGAGCCGGGGAGCAGCCCCACCTGGTAGTGGGTGCGGTTGCGGTCGCCAAGACGTTGCCAGCCACGCGGCAGCAAGGCTTCGTCGGCAGAGGGGGGTTCCACCCTTTCCGGTGCCGTTTGCCCCGATTCCGGCTCCTCGATGGGATCGGGGAGGGGCTGGAGGAGGGTGGAAAAGCCTGCTGTCGCTTCAGGAGCAGCGCTAGAAGCCGGCGGGGGGAGAAAGCGGCTGCTGAGCCAGCCGGGAAGAGGGATCCCCGGCAAGTAGACAGCACTGGCCACTCCATCGGCCATCAGATCCCCGACCACCTGCATCTTGGCAGCCCAGCGGTGGCCCAAGAGGCGTCCCCCGTCGTAGCGGCGTTTGATCTCCTCCGTCCGCACCGCAAAAACGTCTACCCAGGGTCGCCAGCGAGGCCGACGCTCCGCATACACCACCAGACGGTAGCGCAGACGGCGGGCAATCCAGAGCGCAAAAAACTGATCCCCTCCTAGAAACAGCACCACCCCCCGCTTGGCCCAGTCCCAGGCTTCTTCGGTCTGACCCGTGAGCAAAAAAGCTAGAAAAAAATCGGGATCCTGAACCCGATCGACCTGGATAAATTCCTCTGCTATCTTCACCTCTTGCCCAGAGGCGTGCGGACAAGGAGAGAGCACCAGGGAAAGACGCGCCTGGGGCAGTTGCTGGCGCAACTCTAGGACAACTGGCCGCACCCAGGTGAGCAGCTCGCCGGGGCCGTTGGAGAGGATGAGGATGTCGTAGGGAGGCTGGCCGCCGTTCACTGAGAGCCTCAGGGGGCAGAAACTTTGCCGCTATTGTAGGGGATCTCAACAGCTCCCAGCCCTTGCCCAGGGTTCAACTCCAAGGAGGGCCACCGTTTTTGTCCAGCTGACTTTGCAACCACCCTTGGATATCCCGCAAACTTTCTGGGGAAACCTCGTGGCCCATTTCGTACTCCCGATAGGTCAAGCGCAGGGGCAGCAAGGCAAAGTAGTCGCGGATCTGGCGGCCAAAAGCCACAGGCAAAACGGTATCGGCGGTGCCGTGAACCACGAGGACGCTCAAGTGTTGCATCCGGGCTGGCTCCACCGCCTCGGCTAGGATCTCCGGTGAAAGGCGACCGCTTATGGCCACTACGCCAGCCAGCTTCTCCGGCCGGGTTAGAGCCAGATATAGGCTCATGATCGCCCCCTGGCTAAACCCCAGCAAATAGACCCGGGCCGGATCCAGAGAAATGTCGGCCATCCCCTGGGACAGAACCTGCTCCAGAAAGTGGCTGACAAGCTCCCGGCTGCGGCGGGCTTGCTCGGGATCCCCCACCAGCCCTTCCGGCGTCCAGGCCATTTCAAACCAGGCAAAGCCACCCGCTCCCCAGGGAAGCGGCGCCCTTAGGCTAATCACCGCTAGGCGGGGATCCAAGTAAGGGGCCAACTCGAGGAGATCCCCCTCATGGCTGCCGATCCCGTGCAGCATCACCAACACAGGAGCAGATCCCGGCCCGGCCTGGCGGGGCGGTTGAAAGCGGTAGACAAGGGGCAGAGGGGAAGACAACGCGATCCTCAAAAATTGAGACCAGTACCGCCTAGGCCCAATCCCGAGGCTGGCGCAGCACTTCGTAGAGCTGGGCTTCCCAGCTATCGGGCGGCGGCTCGTAGCCGTATTCCCAGCGCACCAATGGCGGCAACGACATCAGGATCGACTCGGTACGACCTTGGGTCTGGAGACCAAAGACCGTGCCCCGGTCGTAGACGAGGTTAAACTCCACATAGCGCCCGCGCCGGTAGAGTTGGAACTGTCGCTCCCGTTCCCCCCATTCCATCCCCTGCCGCCGCTCCACAATCGGCACATAGGCAGGCAAGAACGCCTCGGCACAGGCTTGCACCAGCTCAAAGAGATGCTCCCAACTGCGGGATCCCACCCGCGCCTGGAGTGGCAGCGGCTCAGCCACAAGCTGTTCGGGATCCGCCTCTGCCTCACCCTCAGGGCGGTAGAGCAGCCCGGGCCGGTCGTCTTGATAGTCAAAGAAAATGCCGCCAACGCCGCGGGCCTCGCCCCGATGGGGCAAGAAGAAGTAGCGGTCGCACCAGATCTTGAAAGTTGGGTAGTAGACCGGATCCAGACGGTCGCAGGCCGCTTTGGCGGTGCGGTGAAAATGAGCCGCATCCTCCTCAAACAAGTAGTAGGGGGTGAGATCCATGCCGCCGCCAAACCACCAAACCGGCCCCGCCTCGAAATAGCGGTAGTTGAGGTGAACCGTCGGCACATAGGGGTTGCGGGGATGCAACACCATGGAGGTGCCAGTGGCGTAAAAGGGATGCCCCGCTGCCTCGGGGCGATGTTTCAAAATCGAAGGGGGCAGCTGGGAGCCAAATACCTCGGAAAAATTGACCCCTCCTTGCTCGAACACGCCTCCTTGCTGGATGACCCGCGAGCGACCGCCTCCCCCTCCAGGGCGTTCCCAGCTGTCTTCCCGAAACTTGGCTTTGCCGTCCAGCGCTTCCAGACGAGCACAGATCTCGTCCTGGAGATGCCGCATAAACTGGCCTACCCGTTGACGAGCATCCGTTGGTGGTGCTGTCGGGCTTGCAGTTAGCATCGTAGTCTTCCCAATCTCTCGAAATAAACGAACTAAGGCTTTTGCCTGCAGCAGACCTAAGTCTCAAGCCCCCAGGCGCGGAGAACCCTTTTGGCATCTAGGCCATCTCTAGATTTTAAGTGGGAACGACCTCGTGGGGGCGGAGCCTTGCCCACTTGTTCCGCTCCTCGCGAAAGCTCTGGCAGGCCACCACATCCCACTCCATCTCAGTGCCGCCGTTGCGGATGTTGACGTTGATCTGGGGCCCTTGCGGCTCAAAATCTGGCGTCAGGGTGAGGTGGGGCTGTTGGTGCTGCGCTTCCACGGCGTGATAGGTGGTGCAGCGATCCACGTAGTAGCAGTGAATACAAATACACATGGCTGCTGCCTACCAGAAAGCGTCTGCGATCTCGACGATAGCATCCTGTCTTCGGGAAGACGGAGGATCCGGCTTGCTCAGCCGATTCTTGAGACATTTCTTAGGAAAGAGAGGCGTCTCCCCTTCTCTCGTCTAAAATCTCAAGATACTCATATCCACCCGTGAGGCTAAGGCTTGGTTTCCGGTCAGGATCAAGCTAGCCAGGCTATCCCGAGGAATTGCCATGAACACCCACACCCGCTACCGCTTTATCTGTACCCTCTCCTTTGGGGATATCTACGGCCAGATCATTGTTTGGCTAATCGTGATTTTTGCTGGCCTGGGCGCCGCCCTCTCTCTGATGAATAGCCCTCTCTACGCCTTCCTCACCATCGCGTTGATCTTGGTCATCTCCCTGCCTTTTCTGCTCTTTGCCTTCGTGACAACATTGCTCAACCACATCGAGTTTGTGGCTGTTCCTCCTGAGGAAGAAGAGGAAGAGCGCGCTGTGGCAGCCAAGTCGCCAGTGGCTGTCAGGTAACAGCCAGTTGGATCCTCTCCTGCTGGCCCACGGATGCTAGGGGTTGGCAAGCCGCCTTGCTGGCCGGCGGGTCTTGGTTCTCAATGCTTGTTTAATTTTTGCTACAGTTTGTTGCAGCCAGCCCTCCAAGCCCTGGCCCCCAAGGTCTGTCTCGGTGCCGATGGGTGGGCCGACCAAAAGAAAAAGCGAGCCGGCGGGGTTTAGGTCGAGAGAGGGCTGCCAGCCAGTTTGGGAAAGCAGGTGTTTGGTGGTGACGAAGGCAATGGAAAATAACCTGGCTCAGCTCGACTACCGGCTGTGCCGGCTGGCGCGGCTGCTCCTGCCTGCTGCACTGGATTCTGGCGTCAGCGACTGGGATCCCCTAGGCTAGGTAACCTGTCTCCCGTTGCCTCCCCTATGCGGATCCCTTACTGGTGGCCACAGCTCGGTTTTCAGGTCTGGCTGATCTTTATCGGTCGGCTGATTTCCCAAACCGGAACCGGTTTTACTCTGTTCTACACTACCCTCTTTTTCGTCAATCAGGTAGGGCTGACGGCCACTCAGGTAGGTTTGGGTCTAGGCATGATGGCCTTTGCTGGCGTGCTTGGCCGCCTTCTCGGGGGATCCATGGCAGACGGAGCTTGGGGCCGCCGCTCCACTTTGATCCTCTCGCTGGCCATTTCCGCTCTGGGCTCCTTTGGCTTTGCCCTTTCCCATGGCTTCTGGAGCTTTGCCCTGGCCAACCTGGCGGCAGGGTTCGGGCAGGGCCTCTATTGGCCGCCGGTGGAGGCAGTGGTAGCGGATCTAACCACGCGCGAGCAGCGCAACGAAGCCTATGCCCTAAACCGCCTGGGGGATAACTTGGGCCTGAGCCTTGGCGCCGCCATGGCCAGCGTCCTGGTAGCTCTGACGAAGAACTACCGCCTCCTGTTTGTTATCGACGGCCTCACGTACTTGGCCTTTCTAGCCCTACTCTGGCTTTGCGTTCAGGAAACTCGAGTAGCTCAGCCGGCGGCAGAGCCTCTGTTGGCAGGCTGGAAAGTTGCCCTGCGGGATCGCCCCCTATGGGTGTTCGCCCTGGCCAACATTTTCTTCACCACCTACATTGCCCAACTCAGCAGCAGCTTGCCCCTTTACTTGCGCAAGGGAGCTGGGATCCCTGAGGTGCAGATTGGCCCGTTGTTTGCCCTGCACGGGGCCATCGTTGCCCTGCTGCAGATACCGGTGGCCCGCTGGCTGAACCGCCTCACCCGCATCCAGGGTTTACAGGGATCCGCCCTGATGTGGGGCCTGGGATTTGGGTTGGTTTGGCTCAGCGGCCCAGCAGCACAGTTGGGAGCGATGCCGGCTATAGGGATGGCGGCCTTGGCCTTGGCGGTGCTCTCCTTGGCCTTGGCGAGCTACAACCCCTCAGCTTCGGCGCTGGTGGCAGATTTGGCCCCAGAGCATCTGCGGGGGGTTTATCTATCGATCAACTCCCTCTGCTGGGCAGCAGGCTTTGCCGTTGGGCCGCTCATTGGGGGAGTGGCTCTGGATCTGCCACCTCCTTGGGCAGGTGGGCTGTGGCTCTTTTGGGTGGCCAGCGTCGGCCTGGTTTGGGGCATCCTTAGCTTTTTGGACAGCATCCTACCCCGCAGAGTCAATGCGGCAACGGTCTTTCCGCCAAAAGCGGCTGTTCCCCTGCACAACGCAGAGCCCTGAGGCTGGATCCCGGTCGGTTTGTTAAGCTAATGTTACCTTCAACCCTCAAAGCATGCGTCGCATTTGCATCCTTGGGGGCGGCTTTGGCGGGCTGTATACAGCCCTGGAGCTCATCCGCCGGCCTTGGCCGGAGCCGCCGCAGATTACCCTGGTGGATCGTCAGGAGCGCTTTGTTTTTGCTCCTTTGCTCTACGAGTTGCTCACCGGCGAGATGGAGGAGTGGGAGGTGGCCCCCCGTTTCCAGGATCTGCTGCCGGAAGGGGTAGCGTTTCGCCGCGGCGCGGTGCAGTCGGTTGACCTCCAAGACCGCTGCGTCTTCCTGGCAGAGGGGCAGACCTTGGAGTACGACGCCCTGGTGCTGGCGCTGGGAGGGGAAACTCCCCTGCAGGGCGTGCCGGGAGCAGCGGAGTTTGCCTTTCCCTTCCGCACCCTAGCCGATGCCCAACGGCTGCGGGCCCACTTGCAGGCCCTAGAAGCGCGGGATCCGGCTCAGGCCATTTACCTAGCTATTGTGGGGGCAGGGGCCAGCGGCGTAGAGCTAGCCTGCAAATTGGCTGACCGGCTGGGATCGCGCGGCCAGATCCGTCTTATTGAGGTGGGATCCCAGATTTTGCCGGGTTTTGCTCCCTCAAGCCGGAAGGCAGCCCAGGCGGCGCTGGCCCAACGGCGGGTGCAGGTGGAGCTGCAGACCAAGGTACTTGGGATCGAGGCTACGGGAGAAAACGGCGCTCCTCCCTTTCGTCTGCAGCGGCAGCGCCTGGCAACTCAGGAGATGGCTGTTGACTTGGTCGATGCTGTGCTTTGGACAGTCGGCACCCAACCAGCGGCGGCCATTGCTAACTTGGATTTGCCCAAGAACGAGCGGGGCCGCCTGCAGGTCCTGCCCACTCTCCAAACGCCCACCTTTCCCGAAGTATTTGCCCTGGGCGACGGAGCAGCGGTGGTGGATGCCACAGGACAGCCCGTACCTGCAACTGCCCAGGCAGCTTTCCAAGAAGCGGGCTACTGCGCTTGGAACCTGTGGGCTCTGCTCACCCAGGAGCGGCCGCTGTTGCCGTTTCGCTACTTTTCGCTGGGGGAGATGCTCAGCCTAGGGGCGGATACGGCAGTAGTCTCGGCCTTGGGCGGCCTTACCCTAACCGGCCCCCTGGGCTACCTAGCGCGGCGAGTTGCCTACCTCTTCCGCCTGCCCACTCTAGAGCACCAGCTCAGGGTGGGGTGGAGCTGGATGACCCGCCCGCTGTGGCAGGCGCTAGGATCCCTGGAGCTGACGGGAGCGCTCGTAGGCCGCCCGCACCGCCTGCATTAGGGCCCCTCGCACCCCTGCCTGTTCCAGGACTTGGAGGCCGGCAATGGTGGTGCCGCCGGGGCTAGTGACCTGGTCTTTGAGCAGGGCGGGGTGCAGCTGCTCCTGCTGCAGGAGGGCAGCAGTGCCTGCCAGGGTCTGCACCGCCAGTTGGGTGGCGATGGGGCGCGGTAGGCCCACCCCTACGCCGCCGTCGATGAGCGCTTCCAGGATCACTGCCAAATACCCTGGCCCCGATCCTGACAGGGCGGTTACCGCATCCATCTGGCTCTCCGGCACCGTCACCACCTGGCCTACAGCCCGAAACAACCTTTCCACCAGATCCCTTTGCTGAGGCGTCACCCCTGGCCCGTAGCAGATAGCCGTGATCCCTGCCCCCACCAGTGCCGGTGTGTTGGGCATGGTGCGCACCACCTTTTGCCGGGGAAAAGCCTGCTGCAACTGCTGCAAAGGGATCCCGGCCATGATAGAAATGACCAACTCTGTGGCCGCCGGCTGCCCTATCTCTGCCACTACCTGCGGAAAGACCTGGGGCTTGACGGCCAAAAATAAAATCTCGGCCTCCCCCGCCTCCGAGGGATCGGCCAATAGACGAATGCCAAGCTCTTGCTGGAGAGCGGTGGCCCTGTCCTTATCGACCTCCCGCAGCGCCATCTGCTTTGGAGAATAAACCCCTGCCGCCACCCAACGGCGCAGCAGGGCAGATCCCATAGCTCCGCCCCCAATGACACTCAGCAGCGGTTGCTCCATCGCAGCTACTGCTGGCCTACCGCCTGCAGGTGCTCATAGCCGCTGGGCCAGAGAGGGGTAGGGCCTTGCAAAGGGCGCTGCAGCGGCTGCATAACTTGGCTACTGGGGGTGGAGATGGTGACGGTGCTGGGGGTGAATAAAAAAATATTCTCCCCAATACGCTCCTGATGGCCGTCAATAGCGTAGGTGCCGCCGGCAACAAAGTCCACCGAACGCTGCGCCTCGGCGGGATCCATCAGGCTTAAGTTCATGATCACCGTTTTGCGCTCGCGCAGGTATTGGATAACCTGGGCCATTTCATCAAAGCTGCGCGGCTCCAGCACCACTACTTCATTGGTCGGCTGGCTGACGCCAGGCAATCCAATCACCTTGCTCCCCATACCACTCCCTCCTGAGCGCTCCCGAGGAGGCTGACTGCGCCGATGGCCACGCGACTCTTCCCGATGGACAGGCCCTTCGCCAGCTTCTACTGAGCGCTGCCGCCGTCCCCGCCAGGGGTGCTCTACCTCCTCCTCACTAGAGGTGGCCGATGCAGAACGGTGTCTTTCGTAGAGAAGTTGGTAGTCGTCCTGCCCCTCCATCTCCGATTCAGAGTACTCCTCCAGGTTATCCGCGGGATCATTTAAGCCCACAAAGTCCTTTACCCTGCTCCAGATTCCACTGACATTCATCCCTTGCATCCTCACTACCTACCCTACATCTACAGCAAGCTCGGCGTTTAGACCCGCGATCTTGGGCAGAGGCCCAAGCTAGGAAACGTCCTTCATATTCTCTTTCAAGAGACTGAGGAGGCCTTTGGGCAAGAAGCTGCCAACGCCAGCCAAGTAACGCAGGCCTCCCCCTCCAAAGAGCCCTGCAGAGCAATCCTGGAGGGGCACAGCTTCAGAAAAATTTAATCACAACTCAAGGGCTTCATAAAGTTTGCATCTACCGACGCTCGGCATTGGCAAACAGAGCGCGTCCCAGCCGAATCAAGTTGGAGCCTGCCGCCACTGCCAGCAGGTAGTCGTCAGACATCCCCATCGAGAGGGTGCGTAGCTGCAGGCGCTCGTAGCCGCTTTGCCGAATGGACTCAGCAAGCTCAGCTAGTTTACGAAACAGTTCCAAGGCGGCCTCTGAGCTAAGGCCGAGCGGCAGAATGGTCATCAGGCCCACAATTTCCACCTGCAGCAGCTGATTGAGCTGAGGCAGGCTCTGCAGCAGGTCGGGGACAAGCCAGCCGAATTTGTTGGGATCCGGTGCCAATTTCACTTGCAGGCAAAGCTTGGGGGTGAGGTGGAGCTCCCCCGCTTTTTGGTCAATCAGCTTGGCCAGGCGCAGGCTGTCGACGCTGTCAATCCAGGCAAATTGCTTGAGGGCTGGCTTTACTTTATTGGTCTGGAGGTGTCCAATCAGGTGCCAGACAATGTCGGTCAAATCCTGCAGCTGCGCCTGTTTGACGGCTGCCTCTTGCACCCGACTCTCGCCGAAGTGGCGGATCCCGGCTCGATAGGCGGCGCGGATGTGGTTGACGCTGTAGCCCTTGCTCACCGCCATGATCTCCACCTGCTCTGGGATCTGGGCTCGGACAGCCTGAATGCGGCTGTGGATGAGCTCCTCGTCAACTAGGGGCGGCGGCAAAGAAGGCGAGGACATGGCTGGGGGCATTAGGAAGCTGGCAACACCGAGCGTCCAGTCTTTAGGGGAGCTTAACCCAAAGCGGCGGCTAGGATCTGATAGGCCAGCTTGGCGACGGTAAAAGCGCTGCGGCGATCGGTTTCCCGCTCCCCGGTAACGGCCAGCTCCACCACGTCGGCGCCGACAATCTGCCGCTGCTGCCCCAGCGCCCGGATCAGCTCCACGGTTTCCCACCAGCTCAGCCCACCGGGCTCAGGGGTGCCGGTGGCCGGCACGACCGCGGGATCGAGGCCGTCTACATCCACCGTCAGGTAAACCTGGGCTCCCAGCGTGGCAATCACCTCTGGGATCCACTCCTGAGCTGGCTTGCTGTGCAAGCTGTGGGCAAAGAAGGTGTGCAGGCGGTACTTGCGGATGGCCTGGCGGTCTTCGGCGCAGATAGAACGGATCCCCACCTGGGTAAGGCGGCTGCCCACTTGCTCGACTACCCGAGCCATGGCCGAGGCGTGGGAGTAGCGGGATCCCTCGTAGCTATCTCTAAGGTCGCAGTGGGCGTCGATCTGCAGCACGTGCAGCTCGGGGTAATGCACCAAGTGGGCAGCAATCAAGGGGCCAGTGATGGAGTGCTCGCCGCCAATGGAGAGCAAAAACCGCCCCGGCCTAACCCACTCGGCAGCGCGGCGCTGAATTTCGGCCATGGCCAGCTCGTGGGTATCCAGCCCCTCGAACTCTACCGGCGGCGCCGTCCAGTAGCGGGAGATCTCTTCGCGGCAGTCGGGGCGGAGGGCCGGCTGGCAGTCCCTCACCTCGTCGTAGATCTCCACGTAGGCCGAAGCCTCTAGGAGCGCTTGGGGGCCCTTGGCGGTGCCTTTTCCGTAGGAGGTGGTGGCCTCGTAGGGGACAGGCAAGAGAATGGCATGGGCTACCTCTGGATCCGACTCGGTCAGGCCCAGAAAAGGCAGGGGGGAGCGATACATAGCAAAAGTACAAGAAGGGATTCCTATTGTATTGAAGGGAAAGATCCCTTGTGAGATGGAGGCAAAACCCCTACACTGGTATTGCCGCGGCTAAACAGCGGCCCCTTGGCTTTCCCTCTCCATTCTGTCTCGTTGAATAAGCTGACCTGACACTTCTATGACCCCTGCCTCTCAAGCTGCTCTTTTTAACGCTCTTGCCCAGCGCCGTGCCCTCAAGATCATCAGCGGCCTGCAGAACTTTGACCTGGAGTCCGTGCTGAAAATTGCCCGTGCTGCCCAGCAGGGAGGGGCCACCTGGGTAGATATTGCTGCCAGTCCCGAGTTGGTGCAGGCGGTGCGGGCTCAAGTAGATCTGCCCATCTGCGTGTCGGCAGTGAATCCGCAGCAGTTGGCTGTTGCGGTGCAAGCAGGGGCTGACATGGCCGAAATTGGCAACTACGACAGCTTTTACCCCTCAGGCCGCGTCTTCTCCGCAGAAGAGGTTTTGGAGCTCACTCGCCAAACCCGCTCCCTCCTGCCGCGCACCCTCCTATCGGTAACCGTTCCCCACACGCTGCCTTTGGATCAGCAGGCGGAGCTGGCGGAGAAACTGGAAGACCTGGGGGCTGACTTCATCCAAACCGAGGGCAGCACCAGCGCTAAGCCGCGCCATAGCGGATCCCTGGGCCTCATTGAGAAAGCTGCCCCCACCCTAGCTGCCACCTATGAGATTAGCCGAGTAGTTTCCGTGCCGGTCATCTGCGCCTCCGGCCTCTCGACGGTAACGGTACCTCTAGCCATCGCTGCTGGGGCCTCGGCGGTGGGGGTGGGCAAAGCTGTCAGCCGCCTCCAGGACGAGGTAGCCATGGTGGCCCAGGTGCGGGCGCTCAAGGAGACTCTGGCTGGCGCGCGGGTGCCGGCGCTGGTTTGACATTGGCTGGGAAAGTCTTTTTCTTGGGGTGGCCATCGCCACCTCTTAATTTTGGGACAATCTAAGGGCAGGCTAGAAAGGCAGCTTCTGGAAGAGCTCGGCAAGCGGCAACTGGAAGCCAGGGATCACCTCCTCCCCATCGAGGGTATCTGCGGACTTTAGCAGGCGATCTGGCTCGTGAGCAGAGCGATAGACCAACACGTAGCGCTGAGTTGGGCTGATGACCCAGACCAAGCGGGCACCGTTCTCGAAATAGTCGGCAATTTTCCCCTCGATTTCCTCTACGGTGTTGCTAGGAGATAGCACTTCAACGGCCAGATCCGGAGCCCCTTCCAAAAAGCCAGTGGGCAGCTCGGCCATCCCTTGTAAGCGTTCCCTGGCAAAGAAGGAAATATCGGGCGATCGCAGATTTCCACTCTTCATCCTGAAAGCGGTGCTGGAATCGAACAGAGCGCCTAGCTTCTTGTCCTTGACAACTGCAAAAAGAGCTGAACTTAGAGTGATAGTAAGATTTCCATGCAGTGCCCCTGCACTTCCCATGTCTACCAGTTTTCCATTGACAACCTCATAGCGGTGCCCATCTTTAGGCAGCGCCATGAGTTCCTCATCAGCCCAAATCTTTTTTTCCTGTTGGACTTCTTTTTTGGCTTCGGTTACTGCGGCCATCGAAAGACTCCTTGGGAGTGATCACTCTGGGCAACGATGTTGAATAGCCTTCCCCAGATGCCGATATGAATCTGGCCTGAAATGGCTCCGCCCTAAGTTGCAAGCCCATGTTATCAATCCTGGGGAGGAATACAAGCCGGTCAAAGCTTGACGAAATGGTAGGGAGCAGTGAAATTGTTGTAGCGGATGCGCAGCCGTCCCTGAAAAGCTTGATCCAGCTCCTCCACTTTTTGGGCAAAAGCCGGCTCATCTTCCCAGTTAATGAGAAAAGCGCTGTTGTAGGCCATGTTCTCGGTAAGCAGCTTTCCTTCCACACAATCGCTGGCAAGGGGAGCAAGGGCAGCCGTGAAGGTGTGGGCAATATGCTGGCGTCGCTGCTCCAAAAGTTGCTCCAAAGCCCGTCCCATTTCCACGACGGCCTCCAGTCCCAGCGGAGTGCCAGCCAGCTCGTCGCGGCGGGCTTTCAGGGCGGGGTTTTCTTCTAACCCCAACTGGAGCTCTCGCTCGGGATCCCAGAAGACTTTTACCCCCACCTCCCGCTTGCCCTCTAGGCGCTGCAGCAAGGCCAAGAGCTCGGCCAGGCGTGGCTTGACCAGATCCTGCTCCACCTGATCCCAACTGCTCACTACTAGGCCAAACTGCAGTGGCAGTAGGGTGCGATGGCCCTCATTCATGACGCTTTCCAAAACGGCCTCATGAGCCAGCAGGTTGGCCCGGCTAGCCAGGTAACGCTCCTGGCAGGTTTGGGAATAGAGGAAGGCCAGGGATCCGAGCACGTGAACCCGCACCGGCTGCTTGTCCAAGCCGACTACATTCAGGTGGCGCGGGCCAGGGGCAGCGACGATCCCGTAGAGGTAGAGGGCGCTAGCGGGGTTGAGACTTGCCGTTGCCATGGCTGCGAGCATCTCCAATGAGCCAGGTAAGATTGGACTCCTCCGTGTCGATGGCATTGCCATCGGAGGAAATGCAGTAGCGGCCCATCACCATCTGGTGGCGCAGGGTTACCCCTGCAGCAATTTGGGTGTAGTTGAAGATGAGGCTGGCATCCAGCGTACACCCCTCGTTTAAGACACAGCCGTAGCCAATGGCCGTGGGGCCGATGAGCTTTACCCCGTCTGCCAGGTAGGTGCTGGCCCCGATGTAGACTGGCGGCTCGATGTGGATGCGATCCCAGTTGGCACGGATGTTGATCCCTGTCCAGACGCCGGGCCGAATCTGGATCCCCGGTACCTTGACGCCCTTGATCTCCCCGCGCAGCACCTTTTGCACAGCCAGCCAGTAATCGTGGGTACGGCCAATGTCCACCCATTGGAAGTCAGCCTTGACGCCGTAGAAGGGAGCGCCGACTTTGACCAAAGTAGGGAAGAGATCGCCGCCAATGTCGTAGGGACGGCCAGGGGGAATATAGTCAAACACCTCTGGCTCAAAAACATAGATGCCCGTGTTGATGGTGTTGCTAAGGGCCTCTTCTCGCCTTGGCTTTTCCTGGAAAGCCGTAACCCGACCCGTTTCATCAGTAACCACCACCCCATAGCTGGAGACCTGGCTGGGATCCACCTCCCGCAGCACTACCGTGGCCAGCGCCCCCTTAGACTTGTGGAAGTTGACCACCTCGGTCAGGTTGAGGTCAATCAAGGCATCGCCGCAGAGCACCACGAAGGTGCTGTCGAAAAAGCCGGAGAAATCCTGGATCTTGCGCATACCGCCAGCAGATCCCAGGGGCTCGGCCACCGGCTGGCCGTTCTCAAAATGGCCCTCGAAGGAAAAGCCAATGTGTACCCCCCACTGCTGGCCATCCCGGAAGTAGTCCTCAATTTGGTGGGCGAGGTGGCTAGTGTTGATCATGATCTGGTCAAAGCCATGTTCCCGCAGCAGCTCCACCAAAAACTCCATGACAGGCTTGTGCAAAATGGGAATCATCGGCTTCGGCATCATGTAGGTAATGGGCCGTACCCGCGTTCCCTTGCCGGCTGCCAGGATCATGGCTTTCATGCCTTTGTCCCTCCTCCGGGTTCCCGTGTTCTGACTTTACCATCCCAGGATTGGCTTTTAGGTGAGAGGCGAGACTAGCCCTCTAGCTCCTATTCTCACAATGAGACGGCGCTCCAGCTCAAGGTTGTCAGCTCTGCCGAGCAGCCCCACTGTAGCCGCCCAGATCTTCAAAGTTAGTTGGGCAAAGGTCTACTGCTAGCTCAATCAAGAAAACACTTGGCTGCCCTGCCGCAAAAAAGGTTAACGCTGCAGAACCTTGAGAGCTTGCCAGGCCAGGAACAGAAGGGATCTGAAAAACAAACCCCCCAAAAGGGGGATCTCAGCTTCTAGAGAGGCTACTGAGGGGCAGCGGCTAGAGCTTTAGAAGACTTCCTCTCTGGTTTCTCCGCTGCAACTTTTGCTAAGAGAGAGCGCAAGCTGGGAAAAAGAAAGTGATTTTCTTCAACGTACTGGGCACCAAATAGTCCTTTCTCTGCCCAAAAGAAGCGGTCAATGGTATGTTCATTTCGTCGAACCAAGATAAGCGCTGGCGGCTGAATAGAGTTTTCCTGAATGTACCTTCGAGCCGCAGTAACAGACTTTTCTTCACCACTGTCTAGCTTATATTGAGGAACAAGATCTAAAATTTTGCGCCCTTCCAAGCGGCGGCGGCTCTTACGCTTTCTTTTCCTGACCAATGTAAGCCTCCCACAGAAGGATTACGAAACAGTCGCAAAGAATATATCAAGATTGCTTAAGAAAATCAATAGTCCTCGCCGTTTTTTGTCGTCATCTTTTGCAGAAGCAAAAAGCTTGCACTAAGAAGTCCTGTACAGCAACCTACCTTCATTGCTGCCCAAGAGCCCTAAGAGGAAGGCTCCTCCCAAAATTAAGCCTCACCTCAATGCAAAGAACAACCCCAGCAGAGCAAATAGCCAAGCCCCACTATGGGCAACTCCCCAGGTCAGAAGGGGAGCAGCTGACTGTGGACCGGCAAACCTAGCTTCGCCGAAAGGAGTAATCCTTGGCGGACTTCCTCACGATTCTACAACCAATCCCCTACTTTATACAAGATACTAGTCCAGGTCTCCTGCCTTGCGCTAAACCCTTAGTGCAGAGACCAAACCTCCTGCTACCCTGTCTCCAGGCAGGACTGTGCCAGTAGGGTTTCGGGCTGTCTTTAGTTACTAAGGAATTTTGGCCATGAGGAAATTGACGTTTCTAGTGGGTTTGGGACTCAGCTTTGGTGCCCTGACCGTTTGGGCCCAGGGATCCAAAGGCTCTACCCCGATCCCCAGTCCTACTGCAACAGCTACCCCGGCTAGAGGAGCGGCTCCCAGCCCGCAGGTTTCTCCCTCTTTGACTGCAGCTCAGGTCACCGACGCGCAGGTGGAGCAGTTGGCGCGCATTTTGTTGGAGCTGGATCCTCTAATTCGCGAAGCTAGCGCCCAGCTGCGAGAAACCCAAAGCGAAGCTGAGTATGAGAAGATTATGCAGCGTACTGAGGCCCAGGCCAGCCGCATTGTCGAGAAGCAGGGGCTGACGGTGGCCAAATACCGTGAGCTGATGACCTTGGCCAACGAGGATCCCATCCTAAATCAGCGAGTGCGGGTGCGCCTGCAAGAGCTCCTCCAACAAAAAAGATCCTCAGCTTCCCCCCAAGCAGCTACACCAACCCCTACACCTTAAGCTGACATGACCCCTCCGCCTGAAAAGCCTAACTTGGGATCCCTGCGAGCTGCGTTGAACCTTGCCCTGTTTCTCTTTTTGTTGGCGCTGGTTTCCTACTTAAGCCTTAACTTCCTCCTGGCTTTGGTGAGCAAGCTCAGCTAGCAGACTCTCCAAGAGCCTTTTGTCTTGGGCACTGGGAAAGATACACTGGATTTGCAGGGCTTAACACCTTTTCTCAGTGACTGTCCATGAGCCCCCCTTTTTGGTTTGCCAGTTCAGGGGGATCCGCCATGCCCTATCTGGAATCTCCCCCTAGGCTGACTTTGCCCCGCCAAGAGGCGGGCTGGAGGCGCTGGTTGCGCTACCTGTATTTGCGCCTGCTGCGGATGCAATCTTCTCCCGAAGAAATTGCCCGGGGCCTGGCGGCAGGGGTCTTTGCCGGTTGTTTTCCCATCTTCGGCTTCCAAACCCTAGCTGCCCTGCTGCTGGCAGTTCCCCTGCGGGGCAACAAGCTGGTAGCGGCTGCAGGAACCTGGGTGAGCAACCCTCTTACCTATGTGCCCATCTATGCGTTTAACTACCGGGTTGGGCAATGGCTACTGGGATCCACGACGGCCTTTGCCCCTGCGGAACTGGCGGCACCCCAAAACTGGATGCAGTGGGGCCTGGAGGTGTCGGGCACGCTTTTTGTTGGCTGCACCTTTGTTGGGTTTTGGGGAGCTTTGGCCAGCTATTTTCTTGGGCTGTGGCTGGTACGCCGGATCCGCCAGCGGCGGAGAATAAGCCGATGGGGGCAGAGTCTGTGAGGGGCTAGAAGGCGGCCAAAATGCTAAGTCAGGCAGAGATCCCTGCCTGTCCCAGCCTAGGAATTGAGGGAGTGTTAGAGAAGGGAAGGGTTTGACGATGGAAGATATGCGGTCGCTGTTAACCAACCTGGGCCGCCGCTCTCAGCGCTGGAGGCAACAGTTGGGATCTGCCCTCCAGACAGGCATGAGCCAGCTTGCCCAAGCTGCACAGCCAATTGTATTGCTCTCGCCGCGGGAGCTGGAGAAGATGCGGCGGGCCTGCCGCCTGGCGGCGGATTTGCTCAAGCACCTGGAGCCGATGGTGCAGCCGGGAGTAACCACGCAAGAGCTCAACGACGAGGCCGAGCGCTGGACGCGGGCCCAGGGTGCTAGAAGCGCCCCACTGGGCTACCACGGCTTTCCCAAGTCCATCTGCACCAGTGTCAACCACGTTGTCTGCCACGGCATTCCTAGCCCCAAGCAAATCCTGCGCGAAGGGGACATTATTAATATCGACGTCACTCCCGTTTTGGATGGCTACCACGGCGATGCCTCCAAAACCTTCTTTGTGGGCAAGCCCTCCGAGCGAGCCCGGCGCCTGGTGGAGGTGGCCGAAGAATGCCTGCGGCGGGGCATTGCTGCGGTAAGACCCGGGGGCCGCGTGGGGGACATTGGAGCAGCCATCCAGGAGTACGCCGAGTCCCAGGGCTACAGCGTGGTGCGGGACTTTGTCGGCCACGGGGTGGGACGGCAGTTCCACACCGCCCCCCAGATCCCTCACTACGGCGAGCGAGGAAAGGGGGAAAAGCTCCGCCCGGGCATGGTGTTTACCATTGAGCCAATGATCAACGAGGGCACTTGGGAGGTGAGGGTGCTCTCCGACGGGTGGACAGTGGTGACGGCAGACGGCAAGCTTTCTGCCCAGTTTGAGCATACTGTTGCTGTCACTGAAACCGGCGTGGAGATCCTGACGTTGCCTTCCTCCAGTTAGGCTCCCTATGAGTGCGGATCCCCGCCTGCGCCTCTCCTCTGAGAATCTGGTGCTGCTGTTGGCAGCAGCCGTCGGCCTGGGCACGGGCCTAGGGGTGGTTGGGTTTCGCTATTTGATTGGCTGGTGTCGCCATCTCTTCCAAGAGCTTCTGCTCGGCAACCTTGCCAAGGCTGTCCAACCCTATGGCCTGGAGCAGTTGGGATCCTGGGTGCCGGCTTTGGCACCGCTCTTGGGAGGCCTCTTGATTGGCGTGCTGAAGGTGGCTCTGCCTCTTCCCAACTTCAGCCTCTCCAGCTTGGTAAGTCCTAGCCGAGCCTTCCTCCCTCGGCCAAGCTGGATCCCTCTTAAGCTAGTGGCCGCTGCCATCTCCTTGGGGGCGGGAGCCTCTCTGGGTCCGGAGGCTCCTAGTGTGGAAAGCGGCGCCCTGCTGGGATCCCTGGTAGGGCAGAACCTCCGTCTTGCGCGGGAGCGGGTGCAGCTATTGATGGCTGCCGGGGCGGCAGCGGGCTTGGCGGCGGGGTTTAACGCACCGATTGCAGGGGTGTTCTTGGCTTTGGAGCTGGCCCTGGCCCGCTCTTTTACCACCTCCGCGGTCAGCGTGGTGGTCCTGGCGGCAGTGGTCTCCGCTCTAATTGCTCAAGTGGGGCTAGGGGCGCAGCCGGCCTTCCTGCTGCCAACCATTACGCAGCCGGCTTTTGTCTTGCCTGCCTACGAGCTTCACAGTCTGCTGGAGGTGCCGCTTTATTTGGGCTTGGGCTTTTTGGCCAGCTTGGTCTCCCTGGCCTTTAGCTATGCCCTGGAGGGGGGCAAGCAGCTATTTAGCCGCATGGCGGCCTGGCCAACCTGGAGCAAGCCTATTCTGGGCGGTGCCATCCTCGGCGGTGTTGGCCTCTGGATCCCGTTAGCGCTGGGGGTGGGCTACGAGACCATTGAGTCGATCTTGCAAGGGGTGCCCTTTTCCCTTGGCCAGTTGGGCTTGCTGTTGCTGGGCAAGGTATTCCTCAGCGCGGTGAGCTTGGGCAGCGGCTTTGTCGGGGGCACCTTTGCCCCGGCTCTGTTCCTGGGGGCGGTGTTGGGAGCAGGCTATGGCCAGGTGGTGGGACGGGTCTTGCCTGCTTTTGCCCTCTCTCCCCCTGCCGCCTACGCCATGGTGGGCATGGGGGCGGTACTGGCAGCCAGCGTGCGGGCTCCCCTGACGGCAATTCTGCTGCTGTTTGAGATGACGCGGGACTACCACATTGCCCTGCCGGTGATGGCGGCGGTGGGCTTGAGCATTTGGCTAACGGAGCATTTGCACCCGCCAGTTGTTTACCCTTCCGCCCGCCGCAGGCAGGAGCCCAAGGGCCTAACAGTTCAAGAGGTCATGGTGCCTCCTTCTCTGCTGCTGCAACAGGATACGCCTCTGCGAGAGGCCCTGGAGCGTTTGCTGCAGCAAAAGTGCCACAGCGCTTTGGTGGTGGACAGGCAAGATCGGCTGCGGGGCATCCTCACCCTGGAAGACCTCGAGCGGGCCTTAGCCCACAGGGGAGCCGGGGAAGTGGCCGAACTGACGGTAGAGCAAGTCAGCCAGTCGCCTGTGCTCACCACTTTCCCCGACGAGGCGGTGGCGGTGGCTGCCGAGCCAATGTACGAGTACGATCTGCGCCAGTTGCCGGTAGTCTCGCGGGAGGATCCGGAGCATGTGGTTGGCCTCCTGGATCGGGAGCGGGTGTTGCTCTCCCAAGAGATTGAATCTGTGCGGCAAGTCCTCGAGCCGGAAGTTCCTGCCTCAGAGGGGAGCGAAAACGGGATCCCTTCTTCCCCTAGGCCGGCAGAGTAGGGATCAGCGCTGCTGCAGCAGGGCGGAGGGGCATTCGTGGTGCAGGGGGCAGCGACCGCAGTCGGGCAGGCGGGCCTTACAGAGGCGTTTGCCCAGCCGGATGAGGTTGACGTGTAGGGAATAAGCCTTGCTTGCCGGGATCCGCGGCAACAGTTGGGCAAAGGTGTCGTCGGGATGTCTGGCCCGCACCAAGCCAAGACGGTTGGCCACCCGATGCACATGGGTATCCACCGGGCAGAGATCCCGGCCCAGGCCAAACAACGGCACACAGGCGGCTGTCTTCAGTCCCACCCCCTTCAGGGAGAGGAGATAGGCCAGAGCGTCCGCGTCGTCGAGATCCCGCAAAAAGTCGAGGCTCAGGGATCCCTGGCGCTGGACAATGGCAGCCAGAATCTCCCGAATGCGGGCTGCTTTGAGTTGGGCCAGGCCGCCAGGACGGATCACCTGGGCCACCTCGGCCGGGTCGGCAGCCAAGACAGCTTCCCAGGAGGGAAAAGCGGCTTTGAGGGCGCGAAAGGCGCGGCTGCTGTTGTGGTCGGTGGTGTTTTGGGAGAGGATTGTGCCCACCAATTCGTCCAAGAGGTCGGGATAGAGAGGCAGGCCGTCGGGGCTGCAAGGACGTTGGGGGACGCCAAAGCACTGTTCCAGGCGCGCCAACAGCAATTCCACCGCGATGGTGTTGGGAGGACGAGGCTCCAGCCGGGCTGAGGTGTCGACGGCTGCGGCAAAAGGGTCCCGATCCCATCTCGGCTGTACCACGGCTGGCCTCCTGGGGAAGTTAACGGGCGGAAGCTCGGCAGATCTCCTGAAGCAGGCCGGCAACTGCCTTGCTGGCAGGGGGAGGAGCTGTCGCCTTCAAGTTAGCGGCCATTTGGGCAACCACCTGGGGCTGATCCAACCAGCTTAGCGCCGTTTGCCGCAGCAAGTCCAAATTCTCTTCAGACTCTCGCAGGACCACTCCTCCACCCCGCTCCACAAAAGCCAGGGCGTTGTGATACTGATGGTCTTCGGCGGCAAACGGATAGGGGATCAAGATGGCGGGGGTGGCGGTGGCCCACAACTCTGCCAGGCTGAGGGCGCCAGCTCGGCTGATGGCAAAAGTGGCCCGCTGCAGCAGAGCGGCCACATCGGTGCGAAAAGGAAAAGCGCGGTAGCGGGGGTGGGAAGGGATCCCGACCTCACTGCCGCCGGTCAAATGCACAATCCAGGCCCCTGCCTCCAACCAGGCCGGGGCACAGGCGGCCACCAGGCGGTTCAGGCCCTGCGCTCCCTGGCTCCCCCCCATCACCACAATCAAAGGATCCCCCTCTGGAATGGGCAGATCTGCAGGCAAGGGCTGAGGCTGATAGAACTCTGGCCGCACCGGCGTGCCCACCACCCGGGTAGCTACTCCTGGCAAATGCTCCGCCGCTTCCGCCAGGCCCAAGGCTACTACCTGGCAAAACCTTCCCAGCCAGCGGGTTACCTTGCCCGGGATACGGTTGGACTCGTGCAGCAGCACCGGCACCCCCAGCGAGCGAGCTGCCAAGATGGCCGGGGCAGCGATGTAGCCACCGGTGGTCAACACAGCGTCAAACCGTCCCTCCCGGAGGATCTGCTGCACCTGCCGCGTTGCTCGGGCCAACTGGATTAGGGAGCCCAGCTTTTGCAAAGGGGATCCCTGCCAGCCCCACATGGTGACCCGATGCAGCGGGTAGCACTCTGGCACCAGTTTCTCCTCCAGCCGCTGCGGCACTCCCAGCCATTCGATCTGCCAGGTGGGCAACTGCTCAGCAACAGCTAGGGCTGGAAAGATGTGACCTCCGGTGCCACTGGCCGCCACCAGCAGCCGCGGTGGGGAAGCGGGATCCCTGCTGGTTCTCTTCACCCTTGCCCTGGAATCAAGAGCTGCCGTAGCCGACGTAGCGCAGCAGCGTGCCTCGCTGCCCCAGGATAAACCCTCGGTCGGGGCCGAAAAACTCGATGCTGTAGAAGTTGGCGGGAATGCTGCTCAACTTTTTGGCCTCCTCCCAGGTCTTGCCGCCATCAGGGCTGTGGATCAGCGTGCCGCCGCCCCCCACCACCCAGAGGTCGTGGTCGTTTTGGTAGGCTGCATCGAGATAGCCAAAGCTAAGGGCTCGCCCAGGTCGCAGAGGCTTAGACCATTTGCCAGAGGTAAAGTCGTCGGTAAAGGCAATCTCTGCCCCCTGATTCAGTTTCCAGGCACTGCCGTTGGGGCCAAAGCCCATGTTCTGGATGCGGCGAGAGCTCTCCCGCAGATAGGGCTTCCAAGCTTGGGTTGCAGGCGTGTACAAAAAGTAGAAGCTGCCGCGCGAGGAAACGGCTAGGTACTCCCCTCCAGGACCGCGGGCAATGTTTTTGATTGCCCCAATCGGCTCTTCCACCTGGGCGTGCCAGGTCTGCCCCCCATCTTCTGTGCGGTAGATGGCTCCCACATTGGTTACCATTTCGGCAGCGCCAGGGCCGAGGGCGTGGATCAAGAGGGGCTCTCCTGGCAGTTGCTTGCTAAGGCGAATCAACGTCCAGTCCGCTCCCTCATTCAAGGTGTGCAGCAGGATCTTCGGCTGCCCCACTACCCACCCTTCTGCCCCGGCAAAGCTAATCGATCTCAAGTAAGCCTCGGGCTCTAGAGCCGACAACTGGCGCACTTGCCAGTGCAGACCGCCATCCTGGGACTCCAGCAGGGTCGCCTTGTCGCCCACCAGCCAGCCATGAGAAGGGTTAGTGCCGGTGAAGGCAATATCCAGCAGGATGTTCTGCGTGGGCACCTCCACCTGTTCCCAGGGCACCACCTTCATCTCTGGCATTCCCGCTGCCATCAGCAGGAGCGAGAAGGCAGCCAACAGCACTAGCCTCAGGAGCTTCACCATTTTGTTACTCGACGAAATAAAAACTCATTAAAAACAGAAACCCCAGCGCCAACCCCAGGAAGATGAGGAGGTTTTTTTGCGCAGGGGTCATCACGTTAACCCCAAAACCGTAGCGCAGGTTTTCCTGAAAGCCGGAAGGCTTGCCCTTGGCGCCCACCGCTTGGAACAGGCGCTTATCGGCTCGGCACACCGGACATCTCCAGGTAGGGGGCAGCTCCTCGAAGGGCACGCCTGCCGGGATGCGATTGAGCTGATCCCCCTGGGTTGGCTCGTAGACATAGCCACAAGCGCGGCATTCGTACCGCTGCAGGCTCTGGGGATCGCCAAGCTGAGCCTCGGTTTCATCCTCCGGCAGCTCGATTAGCTTGGGTGCCTTGGTGGCTTTGGACGGGTCGACAAGAGGCGAGTGGGCGCCATTCATGGAGCGATTGAGGAAGGGTCTGCGTTGCTCGATCCTATTATGAGAGGATCTGTTACAAAAATCTACTTGCTTTCTCCGCAATGCTTTTGTACACGTCTAGCCCGCTTGGGAGCTGGCGTTGCCCCCCAACCGGTCAGGGGATCCTAGCCGGGGATCCCGTGCTACGTTTCGTGTTATGCCAGTGGTTGTTCCCCCATGACTCCGTCCCCTCGTCAACTTACTCTCAATCACCTGCTCATCGTCAAAGATCGCCAAGGGCCTAAGGCTTACTGGCTGACAGCTGAGCTCTATTCCCTGGGGCGGGATCCAAGCAACAGCATTCGCATCGACTCCCAGTACGTCTCCCGCCACCACGCCCTTTTGGTGAAGACTGAATCTCCCACCTCTCCCGACGGGTTTACCTACCAAATCATCGATGGAGACATCCACGGCAACCCCAGCACCAACGGCCTCTACGTTCGGGGGGAGCGGGTAGAGTTTCGAGAGCTCGAAGATGGAGACGAAATCCAGTTGGGCAGCGACGCCACCGCCACCTATTTGCGGCAGGCTTGCGATCTGGACAGGATTCTCTCCACCTTTGAAAATACCCAGATCGTCGGCCTGTGAGATGGAACGCCTGGCAGGGCAGCAACCTCCCAATGGGTAAGGTAAGTAGGGGGGCGCAAGAACCTCTTGCCCGGCGTCGTTCTGGGGTACGTTAGCATCGTGGTATTCGTCGGCTTGAGGCTGCTGGCTTTCAGGGTTTATGCCGCCCATCACCAAGATCCTGATTGCCAACCGGGGCGAGATTGCTCTGCGCATTATCCGCACCTGTCAGGAAATGGGGATCCGCACAGTGGCTGTCTACTCCACTGCGGATCAGAACTCGCTCCATGTCCAACTGGCGGATGAGGCAGTCTGTGTCGGGGAAGCCCCTGTGGCCAAAAGTTACCTCAACATCCCCAACATCATCTCGGCAGCCCTTACCCGCGGGGCCAATGCCATTCACCCGGGCTACGGCTTCTTGGCGGAGAATGCCAAGTTTGCCGAGATGTGTGCCGACCACAACCTAATTTTCATTGGCCCTTCCCCAGAGGCCATGCGCAAGATGGGTGACAAGGCTACCGCGCGGGAGACCATGCAAGCGGTGGGGGTGCCGACTGTGCCGGGCAGCCGCGGGTTGATCACCTCTGAAGAGGAGGCGCTGCGGCTAGCTGAGAAAATCGGCTACCCCGTGATCCTCAAAGCCACGGCCGGCGGTGGGGGGCGGGGTATGCGGGTGGCCCGAGATCCCCAAGAATTGCGGAAGATGATGCGCACCGCCCAGGGGGAGGCGCAGGCTGCCTTTGGCAATGGGGGCATCTATTTGGAGAAATACCTCGAGCGCCCCCGCCACGTGGAGTTTCAGATTTTGGCTGACAGCCATGGCAATGTGGTGCACCTCTACGAACGGGATTGTTCTATCCAGCGGCGGCACCAAAAGCTGTTGGAAGAGGCCCCTAGCCCTGCTCTAACGCCGAGCTTGCGTGCTCGCATGGGGGCCGCGGCTGTGAAAGCAGCCAAGGCGGTGAACTACGTGGGGGCGGGCACAGTGGAGTTTTTGCTGGACAAAAACGGCCAGTTCTACTTCATCGAGATGAACACCCGCATCCAGGTAGAGCACCCCGTAACCGAGATGGTGACGGGACTAGATCTCATTGCCGAGCAAATTCGCATTGCCCAAGGTCAGCCCCTCACCTTTCGCCAGAAGGATGTGCAACTGCGAGGCCATGCCATTGAGTGCCGCATCAATGCCGAGGATCCCAAGCAACAGTTTCGCCCTTGCACGGGCACCATCACTGCCTACTTGCCCCCCGGTGGGCCAGGGGTGCGCATGGACTCCCACATCTACACCGACTACACCATTCCCCCTTACTACGACTCGCTATTGGGCAAGTTGATTGTCTGGGGGCCCAACCGGTCAGCGGCCATCCGCCGCATGCAGCGGGCTTTGGGAGAGTGCGCCATCACGGGCGTGCCCACCACGATCCCTTTTCACCAGCAGATCCTGCGCCACGAGGCTTTTTTGCGGGGTGAGGTGCATACGGATTTCATTGCCCAACACCTGCTAGGCAGCCAGTCTGAACGATAGACTGGGGCAGATAGCTAAACCCTAGCCACCACCACCCGCTGCGGCTGATCCTGGTACTTGCCTTGGCGGTCGGCATAGGTAATTTGACAGGGATCCCCCTCAAAAAACAGCAGCTGCACCACTCCTTCGTTGGCATACACCCGGCAGTCAGCGCTAGAGGCGTTGGAAAACTCTAGCGTCAGGTAGCCGCGCCACCCCGCTTCCGCTGGAGTCAGGTTGGCAATTAGCCCCACCCGGGCGTAGGAAGACTTGCCGATGCAGAGGACAGTGATGTTGTCGGGCACCTGCAGCCGCTCGAGAGACACCCCCAACCCGTAGGAATGGGCAGGGATGATGAAGTAGTCCCCCATCTCGTCGTGGTGAAGCTCCACCGGTTCGAGGTTCTTGGGGTTAAACCGCTTGGGATCTACCACAGTACCGGGCACATGGCGAAAGATCTTAAACTCCACGGGGGAAAGACGAATGTCGTAGCCATAGGAGGAAAGCCCATAGCTCAAAACAGGCCGCATTTGTCCATTCCACTCCACGGCCCGCACCAATTCGGGGCAAAACGGCTCAATCATCCCCCGCTGCGCTTGCTCACGGATCCAGCGGTCGCTCTTTAGCATGGCTAGATGACGGCAAGACCAGAAGGTGCTAGGGACTACTGACTTGCGAGGGATCCCGGCGCCTGCCCAGAGCCCGCGAGGACTCCTGCCGGGGGCGTAGCTGGGTGATGAGATCAGCGCGTTCTAGAAGGGAAGCCGGCATTTCGGGCCCGGTGATGATCATATCCATCCAGACTGGCCGCTGATCGACCAAATCCAGCACCTGTTCTTCCGGGATCAAGCCCAGCTTGATGGCCAAGCTCAGCTCATCCAGCACCACCAAGCCATACCGGCCACTCCTAACGGCCTCCTGGGTAAATTGCCACAACTCGTCTAGAGCTACGCGCTCCTCTGGCTCCAGATGCGGCGTATCAATGCAGCGGTGTAGACGGCAGCGAACCCACTCCAGGGAACTGCCCAGCAAAACCCGGTTCTCCGGCCCTTGCTTAATCCCGCCTTTGAGGAATTGCACAATCAACACCCGCGTTCCCTGACCAGCCAAGCGCAGGGCCTGGACCATCACAGGAGTGAACATGCCCCGGCCGGGCTGGGTGTAGAGCTGCAGCGATCCCTGGGGGATGAGGTGGGCGGGAAAGGCTCCATACCCTTGGAGAAAAGACTCGCCCCCAGTAGAGCTGGCTTGGGCGGCAGGCTGTTTGACGGGGGCAACAGAAACAGCGTCCTTGGGGGAAGGCATAGGGCTGAGGGAGGCAGTGCGAACCACCGTTTTACCTTGGGAGTGGGCTAAAGGACAAGACCCTACAGCGGCGGAACTACGGGTTAGAAGCGCCATTTATAACCCGCACCAAAGCTCCGCTACCCCTTGCCGAGGTAGCAACGGCCGCTAGGCTGCAGAGCCTAGAAGTGGACCAAGTGTCGGCTACAGATTCCATGAAACACCCCCTACAGCTCTCCTTGGACGTTCTCCCCAGCTCTAGAGGATAGAGATTTTTTCACGGCTTGTAGCGGCTAGGTTTCTACTCGCTGGGGGGCTACACAGCGCCAGATATACCACGAGACGAGCCTGTGGGGGACGCCATGCCCTAATCCCCCTCGCGGCAGCGGCGCAGAGCACTTGCCATGAATGCCGGGGCTTGCGCTGCCTTTTTTCTGGTCGGGAGCCGGGACTAGCAGCAGCCCCTTTCCCAAGCTCGGCCAGATAAGAGGGGGATCCTGCCGTCCTGGGTATAAAGGGAGCAGAGCAGGTGACAGGGTATGGCGGACTCCCTTTCCCAAGAGCTGGCTGCGCAACTGCAGGACAATGGCCGCGACCCAGGTGCTTCCATTCTGGTTTGTGGCTACAACGATTTAGCGGAGTTGACGCTCGAGATTCTGGAAGAGTTTGGACAGCGGGCAGTGGTGGTGGCTCCCTGCCTGCCGCCTTCTCGGAAAGGGGAATGGCAATACCTAGAGGGGGATCCCCGGCAGGCGGAGGTGTTGCGCCGGGCTGGGATTGAGCGGATCAAGGTGGCGCTGCTTTTGGAGGACAATGACCAAGCCAACTTCGAGCTGGCCCTCTCGATTCGAGATCTCAACCCGCAGGCGCGCATTGTCTCTCGTCGGTTTAACACTGGCCTTGCCCGCTACCTGGACTCGATTTTGCCGCAGCATTTTTCCCTGTCGGTTGCGGGCTTGGCGGCTCCGGCCTTTGCCCTCAAGGCTGTCTCGGACGAATTTGTCGGCTACTTCGAGCTGCCTCAGCTGGAGGCGCAGCCGGCCACGCTGCCGCCGGAGCTAGCGGATCCGCTTTATTTTGGCGCCCCCCAAGAGACCACCCTCTGGAACGTGGTGGAGCTGACCATTGGCTACAACTCCCGTCTGCTGCACATGCCCCTCTCGGAACTGGAGGAGACCTTCCGGGCGCGGGTGCTGTTTCACTACCCGGTGGACGGGCTGTCCAACTTTTCCGAGTCTCGGATTTTTGATGACTTCGACCACGAAGCAAAGCTGCTGGAAGGGGATCGCATTTTGGTTATCTGTGACCCCCGGGCCTACCTGCAACTGTTGGAGCGCAACGGAAGGCGCGGCTCTTCGCGGGCGCAACGCTGGGCCAGTGGACAGGTGCAAGACAAACGACAACGACGGCGCGGCAAGTCGTTCGGCCGGCTCCTATCTTGGCTGCGCAGAAGCCTGCAAGGACTGCTGCAGGTCAAGCCCATCGTGCGCACCCTCGCCTTCACCTTGGGGGCCATGCTGGTGCTAGGGGTGATCAATTTCAGGGTGATCGGCAAGCCGGTCTTCGACGCTCTGTTGCTAACCATCGTGGTGTTGACGGGGGGGTATGGCGACATCGAGGCTTTTCAGCAGGCGGAGACCCCCCTAGGAGTGAAGGTAGTGGCGGTGGTCATGACCTTGGTGGGGGCTGCTCTGGTGGGGTTGATCTATGGGTTGGTGACCGACAAGTTGGTAAGCAGCCGCTTCGGCTTGGGCCGAGCTGCCCATATGCCCAAAGGGGATCATGGGGTGATCGCGGGGTTGGGACGGCTGAGCTACTTGGTGCTGCAGTTGCTGCGGCAGATGGGCTATGAGGTGGTGGCGGTGGAGCCCGACGCCGACAATCCCCTGCTGGGGGCGGCAGAACGGGAGGGGGCGGTGGTGATCCGGGGCAACTACGCTCTAGCAAGCACCCTGCAACAGGCCCGCATCCAAAGCAGCCGCTGCCTGATCTGCACGACTCCTGACGATCTCACCAACCTCGAGACTGCCCTAACTGCCCACAGCCTACACCCCGGCATCCGCACCATTTTGCGGATTACTGATGCCGAGGTGGCGGCGCGAATGCAGCGGCATCTGCAGGCCCTGGGGATCAGCTACAGCCCCACCGCCCTGGGGGCGCGCGCTTTTGCTACTGCAGCGCTGGCGGGAGCCGTTTACGGCACCTTGACTTGGGAGGGGGAAACGCGGCTGGAGGTCTCGGCCCATGACCCTTACCTGGGGCTATCCTTGCGACAACTGGCCCAGGATTACGACCTGGCGATCCTGCTGCATCACTCCCGACCGGACCGGCCCTGTGTTTTTCCCAAGATCTGGCAGAAAGAGGGGGAGACTGTGTTGAAACGGGGGGATCGCTTGTACGTGATGGGGAGGGTGGGATCCCTGATTCGCCTGGCCCAGGGACGGCCCCTGCCGCCGGAGCTCTATCAAGTGCGGCTCTTGGAATATCGCAACCCCTACTTTGAAGACGAGATTCTCTCCACCTTGGCGTTTTATGCGCGGCTGCCCAAAACGGCCCTGAGGCCACTGTTGCGCTGTCTGCCGGCGGTAGTGAGTCCCCCTCTCCCCCGCGACAAGGCCATTAAGTTGGCCCGCCAGCTTCGCAAAATGAGCACCGAGGTGCAGGTCTTTGCCCACGTGCAGGCCAGCGAGCGGATCCCAAGGTATCGAGGCCGGCTGCATGGCTGAGCCTCAAGCTCAGGGGCATAGAAAAGGTATCGGCTAGGGGTCGGAGGAAGCGGTGGGGAAGTTGGCGATGCCCGTTTCCAGGTCGTCAAAACAGGTCAAGACCTTTTCCATTGAGGTCAGGCGGAGGACAAGGGCGACGCTTTCGGGAACGCAACAGAGGCCGAGATTGCCACCGGCAGCCCGGCACTTGCGCAAGGCTGAGATCAGCACCCCCAGGCCCGAGCTATCCATAAAAGTAACCGCCGACATGTCGATCAACAGGTTGGTGTAGCCAAAATCCAAAACCTGCTGCAGCAACTGCCGGGCTGCGGAAGCGGCCTTGGCATCAAAACGACCCTCCAGGGGCACAATGGCTAGCTTTTGCCCTTGCGGAGTTTCAGCGGTACGGATGCGCAGCTTAAAATTCATCGTTTCCCGTCAAAACCTCATGGCCCACCTTCGCACCCTCGGTTGCAGAAAATCCCGCGAAAACTCCGCTATACAGCTTGCGCTGGAAACTTCTTTTGCAGCCAAAAGGGAAGACGGGAGCTAGCTAGATCTGGCTTCCCCAGTCATCCACCTCTCCAATGGGACTTTATTCAGACTTTGGCCGGATCGAGGGCGTAAGTCGAATCGAACGCGGGAAGGGACCTGGGCAGGCGAGGGCGGTGCATAGCCAGCAACTGGGCCAAGCGCTTGCGCAGCTCAGTCCGCGGCACAATTGCGTCGATAAGCCCGTGAGACAGCAGGTATTCGGCAGTCTGGAAACCCTCTGGGAGCTTGCCCTTGCCGATGGTTTGCTCGATAACATTGGGCCCGGCAAACCCCACCTGGGCACCCGGCTCAGCTAGGATCAAATCCCCCAACATGGCAAAGCTGGCTGTTACTCCCCCGTAGGTGGGATGGGTAAGTACCGAAATAAACAACTGCCCGGCTTCGCGGTGCCTCTGCAGGGCGGCTGCTGTCTTGGCCATCTGCATGAGGCTGAGGATCCCTTCCTGCATGCGGGCTCCCCCCGAGGCCGAGAAAATGATCAGGGGCAGGTGATCGCAGGTGGCCCGTTCGGTAAGGCGGGTGATCTTCTCGCCGACTACCGAGCCCATGCTGCCGCCCATGAAGCGGAAATCCATGACCCCAATGGCCACCCTCCTGCCTTCCAAAGTGCCCAGCCCGGTCAGGACAGCATCCTTGAGCTGGGTGCGCTCTTGGTAAGAGGCCAAACGCTCGCTGTAAGGCTTTTGGTCAAAAAAGTGGAGCGGATCGGTAGGCGCCAGGTGGTCGTCGAGGGGCTGCCAGGAGCCGGGATCCAAAAGCTGTTGCAGCCGCTCTGGGGCGGTAATGCGATAGTGGTAGCCGCAGCTCGGGCAAACCTGCCAGTTCTGCTGCAGATCCTTGGTGTAGGTGAGGGCGTCGCAAGCTGGACACTTCTGCCAGAGGCCGTCGGCAATCTCCCGCACTTGCCGCTCTTTGTCAAAGGGGCTACTGCCAGTTAAGTTAAGGGAAGTCTGCTTGCGCCGCTCGGCAAACCAATCCAGTAGAGACATAGTTCCTCCCCTGCCTGAGGATAGCAAGCGCTGAGATCCTCAGGCCCTGCTGGTAAGCCTTAGAAATTTATCTTAACGTCTTCAAGCCCTTAGGCAATCGCCAAACTGGATAGAGACCATGACTCCAGAGACCCAGTGGCAGGTACTGACCACAGGGGATGGTTCCCTGACTTTTTTCTCTCAGGAGTTCGGGCAGGCTTTCCACAACGTCAGCGGCGCTGCCCAGGAGGCGCTGGAGAAGTTCGTCCGCCCTTGCCGGCTGGATCGGCTGCCCCTGGAGCGGGACCCCAAGGAGCCCATCTGCCTTTTGGATATCTGCTTTGGCCTTGGCTACAACTCCGGCCTGGCCTTGGAGACCATTTGGCAGGTGCGGCCCGACTGCCGCGTGGAAGTCATTGGCCTAGAGCGATCCCCAGAGGTGCCCCGCCAGGCCTGGCAGGTGGGGGTGGGATCCACTTGGAGCTTTAGCCAGGAGTGGCAACACTTTATCGAGAAGGGATCCTGGCAATCACCCCGCTGGCGCGGAACTCTGCTGTGGGGAGATGCCCGCCAAACCCTATTCCAGGTGCCGCGGGGATGGGCGGACGCGGTGTTTTTGGATCCCTTTTCTCCTGCCGTTTGCCCGGAGTTGTGGACGGTGGACTTCTTGCGGGCGGTGGCTGAGCGAATGCGCCCCAGCGGCATCTTGGCCACCTATTCCTGTGCAGCGGCAGTGCGGGCAGCTCTTCTGGAGGCGGGGCTGTTTATCGGCTCTACGCCCCCGCTGGGCCGCCCCTGGCCGGGCACGGTGGCCTCACCTCAGCCAGACTACCTACCGCCTCTCTCGCCTATGGAGTGGGAGCACCTGAAAACCCGCGCCGCTGTGCCCTACCGGGATCCCACCTTGAGGGGAGACAGAGCCCAAATCCGGCTGCAGCGCCAGCGAGAACAGCAAACTTCACCCCTTGAGCCCACTTCTGCTTGGAAACGCCGCTGGCTTGGCCAAACCTAATTCAGGAGGAAAGAGGCGGGAGTCTACTGCCTCGCTTCGTAATCTTGTCTTGATGAAGTAAAGTTACGATAAAGAGAGCGATTTCCTGAGGTAGCCGTGGCTTCCTCCCCCGCTGGCGGTACACTGGTTGGTCTTTGGGCCAATCAGCACCGGGTCATCCTGCAGGCCTTTCTGAACCTGTCCCGAGCTTCTCAGTTGGATCTGGAGCAGCAGCGCCTCTTGGTCCAAAAGTTGCGGCAGCGCCTCTGCCGCCACATTCAATTGGAGCGCCACGCCCTCTACCCCCTGCTTAGGGCGGCTCTAGGGGCGGATCCCGACCGCCTCAGCCAGCTCGATGGGTTGGAGCAGCAGATGCGGGATCAGATCCCGGAGTTGACTTGCTTTTTGCACCAGGCGGAGCGTGACCCGCAGCGGTTGGATCTGGGGGCAGCCCTGCACCTGTACCAGCAATTGCGGGCTCAGTTTATGCAGGAGGAGAAAGTTGTACAGCCGCTCTTTGCCCAACATGTTTCTCTCGAGGCGGAAGAGCAGCAACTGCGCCTGTTCCGCAAACGGCTGCAGGCTAGCGCTACCTTCCAAAGTTCCGCCAACAGCCGTCGCACCAAAATGGAGGAGTGGGAGCGACAAGCGGTAACCCGCCCTGTCTTGTCCCCTGAACGCTGCTAGCCCTCCCAAGACGCAGCGCTGGCCGCTACTCTCTAGCCGACGAGGGCTGCTTCAGTCTTCATCTTGCAGTGGTTGCCGGCTGGGGAGGATTTCTGACCCAGGCAGATTCCTAGGGCCTAAACCCATGTAAGCCTGGAATCCAAAGCTGGCCCGAAGGCAGTGCCATGGAGTTTATCCCGGTGAAGACTGAGGCGAAAACGTTAAAGCAAGATTAATCCCAAGGTGTTTGTAGCAAACAATGCTTTTAAAACAAGGATCGATAAAATAGAGGCAATGCCCCACCTGGAGCCCCCACCATGGATTACTCTCCTTCTCTGGCCCAGCGCTATATGAAACTATGCGAGGCCTACCTTTCCCTTAACGAAGCTTTCGACAAACTGGATCAATCCCACAGCCGCCTGCAGGAGAGCTTCAGGAAACTTCTTGGCACGGCCCAGAAGGCTTTGGTTAAACTGCCCATCTTACAACAGCACATCGAACAGTTACAGCAGTGTGTCGAACAAAGGGATCGCTTGGTCCGTTCCCTGCGAGAAGAACTTCGGGAGAGAGAAGCTCGGCTGGGCGAGCTGATTGCCAACTATGACCAAGTCTGTCACGAGCTGGAGTCCACCAAAGCAGATCTGTTGAGCGCTCAGGCGTTGATTGAAAAACTGGAAGCAGAGAATGCCCAACTTTTGCAACAGTTGAGTCGCCTCACCAGTTTGGAGGAGGAATTGGCAAGCTTGACAGAACGGCTGAACCAAGCAGAGGCAGCCCGCCAAGCGTTGGAGGCCCGCAACCGTGAGCTGGAAGCAGCCCTGGGAGAGCGAGATCGGCAAGTGGATAGCCTGCAAGCGCGGCTGGCGCAATTGGAGCGAGAGAACGCCTCGCTGAAGGCGCAACTGTCGCAGGTGGCTGACCTGCTTACCGAGGACTCGATCAATCTCCTGCAAGAAACCGAGAATGCCGTCAAGGCCGATGAGGAGGTGCTGCCCCTGGTGCTGGCCTCGCTGCCAGAGACTGAGCGCCTTATGCAAGAGGCCGAGCAACTCCTCTCCTCTTGCTCAGAGCTGGCCCAGATGGAGCCGCAG